>JAPYUD010000427.1:0-3590 GCA_029936215.1 Pirellulaceae bacterium
GCATCGACCGACTGGGGGCCGGTCGCTGCCGGCACCTGGTCACCGGCAAGCCAGCCCTGGGTTGCCGAGGTGGGGTGGCTTCGCGAGGTGCCGTGAAAGAAATCGAATCCATGGTCCAGCGGCCCGTCGGCAATTCCCTTGCGGAGGTCCGCCTGCTCGTAGGAGGCAGCCGGCGTGCCATCGGCGGCGCGGTAGGTGAGTCCCACGTGCCACTTGCCAGTCATCCCGGTCCGGTAACCGGCGGATTTGAGCAAAGTGCCCAGCGTCGGCCGGTCCGGTTCGATCAGGGGATCTCCCTGGGGACCAAAGAGCACACTGTACTTGAGCCGGGTTCGCCAGCAGTAACGGCCCGTCAGCAGCCCATAGCGGGTGGCAGTGCAGCGCGAGGAGGGGCTATGGGCATCGGTAAAGCGGACCCCGAGCCTCGCCATCCGCTCCATGTTCGGCGTCTGGACCTGCTTGTCGTTGGGGTTCCCGGTCCAGTCCTGGTAGGCACTGGTGTCCCCCACTCCCATGTCGTCCGCCATCATCAGGATGATATTGGGCGTCTCGGCAGTCACCTGCCCAGGCAGGAGCAGACTGGCAAGCAGAAGCAGGCAGGCACATTTCATCTCACTCCTCCTCCCCTTCCATCCCCAGTTGCCGCATCTTGCGGTAGAGGTTGGAGCGGTGCATGTCCATTGCCCGGGCAGCCTCGGACATGTTCCCCCCGGCACGCTGTACCTGTTTCTGGATGTACTGCACCTGGAACTGCCGCGTCGCCTCTCCCAGGGCGAGGTCCATCGAGACCGCGGTGCTCTCGGCATCCGGGGAAAGCACGAAATCAAGGTCCCCTGACTCCACCTCGTCTCCCTGCGAGAGGTAGACCAGTCGCTCGGTCAGGTTCCTCAGCTCGCGCACGTTCCCAGGCCAGTTATGCTGGCGAAGCCGCTTGCGAGCGGATTCTTTCAGGACGGGCACCTCGCGCCCCACCTTTGCCGACAGCTGCCGGAGGAAATGCTCGGCCAGCAGGATCACGTCGTCCCCGCGGTCGCGAAGCGGCGGCAACTCGATCGTGACCACGTTGAGCCGGTAGTAAAGGTCCTCGCGAAACCGCTTTTCCCGGACCATCTCGGCGAGGTTCTGGTTGGTTGCGGCGATCACGCGGGCATCGGTACGGATCGGTATCGAGCCACCCACCCGGACCACCACTTTTTCTTCCAGCACGCGAAGCAGCTTGGCCTGGCCCCCGGGGCTCATCTCGCCAATCTCGTCGAGCAGGAGTGTCCCGCCATCGGCCAGTTCAAATTTCCCCTCGCGGTCCTCGTGGGCATCGGTAAAGGCACCCTTGACGTGACCAAACAGCTCGCTTTCGAGCAACGTTTCGGTCAGCGCGGCACAGTTCACCGCTACCAGCGGCTGCTGTCGCCGGTGGCTCTGGTAATGGATCATGCGGCAGACAACTTCCTTGCCCGTTCCGTTTTCTCCGAGGATCAGCAGGGACAGGTCGGTGTCGGCAACGCGCTGGAGCGTGGACCGGAGTGCCTCGATGGCAGAACTCTCACCGATCATCTGGACCTCGTCCGCCGCCTGCTGGGCCATCACGTCCCGCGCACGGGTAAGCTGCTCAAGCTGGCGAGTATCCTCCACGGCGAGTGCCGCGTGGGCCGCCAGTTCGACCAGGGCAGCCTCGTCCTCCTGGCTGAAAGTCCCGTGCCGCTTGTTGATCATCTCGAAGGCCCCCAGCCGCTGGCCCCGGCGGCCGACAAGAGGACAACAGAGCAGCGAGCGAGTTTCGAAGCCGAGCTTCTCATCGACGCTACGGTTAATCAACTCCGGCTGGCGATTGGCATCGACCCTCAATACCTCCCCGGTCTGGACCACCTGCCCGACAACGCCGGCATCGTCGGGAATCCGCAGCTCTCCCCCTTCCACGCCCAGGGCGGGCATCGCCACCAGTTCATGGTTCGGGCGGTCCCAGAGAAAAACACTCGCCCGCTCCGAATCGAGCAGGCGGGTTGCTGCCTCGGCCATCTGCTCGAAAAGTTCTGTTGCTGTTCGCTGGCTGTGCCACTGTGCGGCAATCTGGAGGATCGTCTCGAGTCGCTCAACGCGGCGAGCTGCCTGGCCGCGCTGCTCGATAAGTGCCAGCGCACGGCGCAGCTGGCTGGCCGTGGTTTCCAGGCAGAAGTCGGCCGGGGGTGTTTTTTCCGAGCGGCAGACGGCCAGCAGCCTACCCGGGCAATCATCGGTGCCAGCCGGGGCAGCGGACCAGGACTTCTCGTCAGCCGGGTGATCGGTTTCCAGCACCTCTCCCAGCAGGGACCAGGGAATCTCCTTGAGCGACCCCTTCTCGGCCACAGTCTTCCAGTCTCCCTCGCTGGCAACCAGCACTGCCGCTGCCCTGACAGCAGAGTCGGAGGCAAGGGTCGAAACCACCAGTTCGGTGACCTCCCTGGCCGTTCCCTCTTCCGCAGCCAACGCCAAAAGGCGATCGGTGATTTCCGGTGCTGCCGCCATTGCCCTGCCCTTTATTACCGCATGTTGTTAATCTGTTGTAAAGGCACGCCAATGTGTCGTCAAACTGATCAGGTAGAAAATCGATACGATAACGTATGAAGTTCATGGTGTAGCAGGGGAAATGGTTCTTTTTTGGTAGCAAGGGTCAATTCTCGCTGACCGGTTCTTCGTGTAAGCTTGAGATGACCAAGAGAGATTTCACCGTGGAGAATAGAGCTGATGGGAATGTTTGAGGGAAAGAAGGGGCTGGTCCTGGGCGTGGCCAATGAGCGATCCATTGCCTGGGCCATCGCCCGCAAGATCATGGACGAGGGTGGCATCTGTGGTTTCAGTCACCTGCCGGACAGGCCGGATGACGAGAAGAAAAAGAACCGTCGCCGCCTGCTTCGTTGCCTGCAGGGTTACGAAGACCGCGCCCCTTTCCTGGAGCCGCTGAACGTCCAGAGCGACGAGCAGATCCAGGAGGTGATTTCCAAGGCAGCCGAGACACTCGGCCCATTCGATTTCCTGCTGCACTCGATCGCTTTTGCGGACCGCGACGATCTTAACCGGGACACGGTGGAGACCAGTCGCGAGGGATTCAAGATGGCGATGGACATCAGTGCCTACAGCCTGATCGCGGTGGCCAACGCGGCCCGTACACAGATGGCGGAGAAAGCCTCGATTGTCACGATGACCTATTTCGGTGGCGAGAAATGCGTTCCCGGTTACAACGTGATGGGGATTTGCAAGGCAGCACTCGACGCCAGTGTCCGCTACCTCGCTTATGACCTCGGCCCTTCCGGGATCCGTGTCAACGCCATCAGTGCCGGGCCGCTGAAGACCCTCGCCGGTTCTGCTGCGGGTGTCGGAGAAATGCTCACCATGTACCAGCACATGGCCCCCCTGGGCCGCAATATCACGCACGAGGAAGTGGGGCGCAGCGGTGCGTTCCTGTTGTCGGACATGTCCGATGGCATCACCGGTGAGATCCTGCACGTTGACGCGGGCTACAACATGATGGGATCCCCGGGTCGCCTGCTGGACCAGCTCCCGGGCTAGCCAGCTTTCTCTTTTCCCGTCCTGGCAGCAAGGCATGGACGAGCTTATCC
>JAPYUD010000428.1:0-3586 GCA_029936215.1 Pirellulaceae bacterium
GGAGAACCGCGTGCAGGTCAGTTATGGTCCGCGCTGGCTGGACGATGCGATCATCATCCGCACGCGAGATCCCCTGCCGGTGGGTCACTGGTCCCACCTGGCGATCGTCCATGATGGAACCCAACTGGCCCGGGGTCTGCAGCTTTATGTCAATGGAAAGCGGCAGCAGGTTGACGTCCTGCTCGATATTTTTACCGGGACCTTTACCACCTCGCCGACACTCCAGTTCGGCGTGCAGGGTGAAGTGGATTTCCTGGATGGCCTGCTCGATGAAACACGCTTCTATAAGAGTGCCTTGAAGCCGGATGATATACGGGTGCTGGCAACGGCAGAATCGATCGAGCAGATCATTGCCATTTCTGCGGAGGATCGCACCGCGGGAGAGCAGGGAAAAATCTTTCGCCTGTTCATGGGGCGATACGTGGTGGAGCCGACCAGGGGACTTTACGGTCGCTGGGAATCGCTCCAGCAGGAACGAGAAATGTTCCTCAGGCAGGTTCCGACCGTGATGGTGATGCAGGAGAATCCCCAGCCGCGACGCACGTTCATGCTGGAGCGTGGCCAGTACGACAAGCCGGGAGAGGAAGTCTCTGCAGGGATTCCGGCCAGCCTGACCGGGGGGAAAGATCTTGCGGTGGGCTCCCGCCTGGAACTGGCACGTTGGCTGGTGGATGGGACGAACCCGCTGACCGCCCGCGTGATTGTCAACCGCTTCTGGTACCAGTACTTTGGACGTGGACTGGTCCGTACGCTGGAGGATTTTGGTTCCCAGGGAGAGATGCCCACCCACCCGCAGCTGCTGGACTGGCTGGCAGTGGAGTTCATTGAGAGTGGCTGGGATATGAAAGCGATGCAGCGGCTGATCGTCACCAGCGCGACTTACCAGCAGTCTTCGGCGGTGAGCCAGGACCAGCTGGCGGCCGACCCGGAGAACCTGCTCCTGGCCCGTGCCCCGCGGCTCAGACTGCAGGCCGAGATGGTGCGCGACCAGGCACTGGCGATCAGTGGGATGCTGGTGGGCACAATCGGCGGGCCCTCGGTCAAGCCCTACCAGCCGGAGGGACTCTGGAAGGAGATTGCCAGCCAGGTCTATGTCCGTGACGACGCCGAGAAACTCTACCGCCGAAGTCTCTACACCTTCTGGAAGCGGACAGTACCGCCCCCGGTAATGATGACCTTTGATGCCTCTTCACGAGAAATCTGTGTCTTGAGTCGTTCCCGTACCAACACGCCACTGCAGGCACTGGCGCTGTTGAACGATGTAACTTTTGTTGAAGCGGCCCGTGTTCTGGCCACCGAGATGATCAACCGCGGGGGCCCGGCTTCGGCAGATCGACTCTCCTGGGGTTTTCGCCAGATCACTGCTCGCAGACCAACAGCGACCGAGCTGGCAATCCTGGAGAGAGCACTCAAGCGGTCCCTGGCCCGTTACCAGCAGGATCCAGAATCCGCAGCCGGGCTGGTGAGCTTTGGCGAGATGAAAGCACCGGCCGGGATGGGTTCGGTGGAGCTTGCAGCATACACAAGCGTGGCAAACCTGATGATGAATCTTGATGAGGTTGTGAACCGCGAGTGATCGCGGCCGTGATGCCGAATCCTGGAGAAGTGACATATGTTTCGAGAAGTGTCCGACCACCGCCCACTGACGCACTCTGAGCAGGGTGCCTGGGATTACAGTCGCCGGCAATTCCTGGGACATGCCGGGATCAGCCTGGCGACTGCCGCCGTTGCCACGCTCGGGGCAGGCTCTCTTTGTGGATCTGATTTTTCCGAAAAGGATCGGGCTGGTGGACTTGAAGGAGTTCCCCATTTTCTGCCGCGCGCCCGCCGCGTGATCTACCTCTGCCAGTCCGGGGCTCCCTCGCAGATGGATCTTTATGACTACAAGCCGGGCCTGGTCGATCGCTTTGGTAAGGAGTTGCCCGATTCAATCCGGCGTGGGCAGCGTTTGACCGGGATGACCGCCAGCCAGGCGAGCTTCCCGATTGCCCCAACCCAGTTCAAGTTCAAGCAGCGGGGCAAGAGTGGTGCCTGGATCAGTGAGTTGCTGCCATACACGGCGGGGATTGCTGATCGACTCTGTTTCATTCGCACGATGTTCACCGAGGCAATTAATCATGACCCGGCAATCACGCTGATGCAGACGGGAAGCCAGTTGGCGGGCCGGCCCAGTTTCGGAGCCTGGCTCTCCTATGGCCTGGGAAGCATGAACGAGGATCTGCCAACCTTTGTTGCCCTCACCTCCGGCACGGGTGGGCAACCCCTTTACGATCGCCTCTGGGGCAGTGGTTTTCTGCCGAGCAGGCACCAGGGAGTCAAGTTCCGGCGTTCCGGGGATCCCGTTCTCTTCCTTTCCAACCCTCCGGGAGTCACGCGGCGGGATCGGCGGGCTCTACTTGATGACCTGGCCCAGTTGAACGGCCTGCGGCTGGAAAAACTGGGGGATCCGGAAATTACCACGCGGATGGCACAGTACGAGATGGCCTACCGGATGCAGCTTTCCGTGCCGGAACTGACCGATATCTCGGACGAACCGAAGTCGGTGCTGGACCTTTATGGTAGCAGCGTGACGGAACCTGGATCGTATGCTGCCAACTGCCTGCTCGCTCGCCGGCTGGTCCAGCGAGGAGTCCGCTTTGTGCAGCTTTACCACCGTGGCTGGGACCAGCACTCGCACCTGCCAAAGAATATCCGCACCCAGTGCCAGGATACCGACCAGCCCTCCGCGGCCCTGGTCCAGGACCTGGCAAGAGAGGGGATGCTTGAGGATACGCTCGTTATCTGGGCCGGGGAATTTGGCCGTACGGTTTACTGCCAGGGAACCTTGACCCGGGAGAACTACGGGCGGGATCATCACCCTCGCTGCTTCACGGTCTGGCTGGCAGGAGGTGGAATTAAGCCGGGAATCACACTGGGACAGACCGATGACCATAGCTACAACATCGAGGAGGACCCGGTCCATGTGCATGACCTGAATGCCACGATGTTGCATTGTCTTGGGATCAGGCACACGGGGCTGACCTTCAAGTACCAGGGACGCCATCACCGGCTGACCGATGTGCATGGAAAACTTGTCCCCCAGATCCTCGCCTGACCCGTTGTGGATGGCGTTTCCTGCTACGCCTGCCAGGGAACAGCGTGCCGGAAGTGTGCAGGATAATTGATGGTAGATTGTGAGAGGAGAAGCGGATGGCATCCGATTTTGAAGGCAAGGTGGTCCTGGTGACAGGAGGGACGCGAGGAATTGGCAAGGCGCTGGCATTGCAACTGGCAGAAGAGGGAGCCCTGCTGGCACTCAATTACATGTCAC
The DNA here is from genome assembly GCA_029936215.1 of Pirellulaceae bacterium. Taxonomy (GTDB): domain Bacteria; phylum Planctomycetota; class Planctomycetia; order Pirellulales; family Pirellulaceae; genus SAT2750. The sequence goes on from JAPYUD010000428.1 coordinate 3,311, forward strand.
GGAGTAGCGATGCCGAGCAAACCGTCGCGGAGGTCGAGGAGCACGGTGTTCGGGCGATCGCGATCGCCGGCGATGTCTCTCAGCCGGATGCTGCCCGGAGCATTGTTGAAACGGCCCGTGAAGCTCTCGGGCCAATCGATATGCTTGTCACCTCGGCCGGGATCAGTATTCCGGGGCCGGCGGATGATATCAGCTGGGATCGCTGGAGAACGACCCTCGGTATTAACCTGGATGGCACCTTTAACATGATCTATGCGGTCAAGGACGAGATGATCG
>JAPYUD010000429.1:0-3583 GCA_029936215.1 Pirellulaceae bacterium
TCGATATCCTGCCGGCTGGAAACTCCCTTTTCACCCTCCCTCGTACACGTGCTGGCGGCTACCGCAGGGAGGCTCATCAGGCGTACTCATAACGGATAAACAGTGGATCTCAAACCCCTGAAATGAAAACGACGCAACAACCGTCCCTGGCGGCTTGTTCCAACAGGGCCGCTATCGACTGCACGACGTGCCAGTCAGCATCCTCTTCACGAGGCCAAAGTTGAAGCAGACCGGCAAATTCGCTGGCGGCATGGGGTACCAGGTCCGGTCGCATCATCGTTGCCTGTCCGCCCTGATCCAGTCCCGGTAAAGGCTGGCCACCAGATAACAGCTGCAGGGCTGCTGCCAGGTTGTCTTCCCGTGCCCGTTCTTCCAGCCTCTGCTGCAGCGAGTCCCAGGAAGGACCAAGGTCCAGGTGTCGCCCTGCCTGTCCCTCGCACCCCTCCAGCAAGGACATCAAGATGGTCCAGTTCCCGCCCGGCTCCCCACGTGCGAAGAGCGCCCTGGCATCTTCCCGGCTCAGCGTGATCAGTGTTGAAAAGTCATCCATGGAGCAGAGCGTCCGTTTCAAGGTGGCAGCCGCCTTAACGCCACATGTCACCATCCTGGAACGGATGTGCCTGGCGTCCAAGCAGGCCTGGTTTCGGCAACGCCTTGAGCGCCTGCCTGGCAAACACCAGGTCCGCTCGAGTGGTGATCTTGCGATTGAGCGGTGAACCGGTGACCATCTTCACCTCCCCACCCTGCCACTCAACCAGTTGTGCCTCGTCGGTCGCTTCTGCTACCTGCTGGTCCGAGGCAGCTGCAAGGGCATCGACCAGCAACTGCCTGCCAAATACCTGGGGAGTCTGGGATTCCCAGAGCGATTCACGCGAAACCGTCTCCTTGACCATCCCATCGACAACTTTCTTGAGCGTGCTAGTGACCTGGATTCCCAGCGTCGCGGCGCCACTGGCAACTGCCGCCTCGAACACCCGGTCAATCCAGACTTCTGCCAGGCAGGGCCTGGCCGCATCGTGGATACAGACAAAGTCCACATCCTCACGAACTCGCTGCAGGGCATTCTGGACGGACTCGCCACGGGAATCACCTCCCTCGACAACCTCGATGCCGAGGATGGCGACGTTCGCTCCAAACTTATCCTGGAAGGCTTCCCGATCCTCAGCGGAAATCACCAGGATCAGTTGCTTGACGTCATCCCGGTTAAGAAACTTCTCGGCCGAGTGCAGCCAGATAGCGCGGTTTTCCAGCGGAACAAAGGGCTTCTTGTAGTAGTCATCCGTAAAACGACTACTCTTTCCCGCGGCCGGAATAATCACTGAAAAAGAAGCCACGCTGTTCTCCTTGATCTGCTCCCGAGTTCACTCACCCGCTTTTCCTCTCCTGCAGAGGAGGGGCAATTAGTAATTCATCAGTATCTCATCCGCCTCGATTCCCGCCAGCGATGTAAATCCGCCGTCGGCAATGGTTTCACCAAGCCGCGTGATATCCCGGTAGAACCGGTCCGGCGGCCTACGGCCGGTCAGTTCCAGTGTGATTTGCTGGCAAAGAACATCGGCTGCATCGACCACCACCTGGTCCTTCTGCCTGGCAGCATAAAGGCTGGTACAAAGCATGACCACCATGCTCTGCACGCGAGATGAAATTTCCGACATGCGGCACTGCCGATCGGCAAGTCCCAACTGGTGTTTCCGCATCGCGCCGCTAATCTGCTTGGCTGACTTCTGCAGCTGATCGATCGCAAACGTCGCATGCTGTTTGAGCGATTCGGGCATCGCCGGCAACTCGCTCCAGGACCGTGGCCAGAGATACTGGCTCGCCATCCAGCCGGAATAGGGAACCAGGGCTCCCTTGAGTTTCCAGAGGTGGAGCGGGTTAAGCATATTCGGCTTCTTGATACCAGCTGCCTGAAGTGCCTTGCCAACCGGTTCGAAATAACGCTTGCCATGATCCTTCACCAGGGATTTGAAGAAGGCCATACCGAGCATCTCGCCTTCCCCCTCGTAAATACAGGGAGCCAGGTACTCGTGAATATTGTCACCGATCATGTGTCCATGCAGGAAGGAGCGACCGCCATGCGTCTTCATACACAACTCGATGGCTGCTTCCTTCTGCATCTCGCTCCCAAAGATCTTGGCGATAATACACTCCATCTCGCCACGATACCCCTGGTCAATCAGGCCACTGCCCCAGGCAACCAGGGCATCACAGGCGACAATCAACCCGGCCAGCCGGCCGAGCCGCCGCCGCACCAGTTCACGGCGAGCGATCTTCTCTCCATAGGTCACCCGGTATTCTGCCCAGGGAAGCATCCCGGCCATCATGATTCGCATCGACGCTGCGGAATTGGCGATCAGGGCAACGCGTCCCAGGTTCAGGCCGTGGTAAGCGATCGTGAGGCCATTGCCCCGTACCGGCTCAAGCAGGTTCTCCAGCGGGACACGGAAGTCCTTGAAGATAATCCCCTGGTTGTACTGCTGCTTGAGAGCATGCAGACCGTACTTGTTGAACCGGACCTGGTCATTTTCCTCGTCGGGAAGTTCACAGATCAGCACGGCAGGGGCATCATCCACCAGGCAGACCAGCCCGATCGTGCGGCCCGGCGTGGCGTTGGTGATAAACAACTTCTCACCGTTGACCAGGAAATGGTCGCCATGCCGCTCAGCACGTGTTTTCAGGGCAGTCAGGTCAGAACCGGCACCCGGCTCGGTAAGTGCAAAGCCCGAGATCCGCTCTCCCCGGGCCAAGCCAGGCAGGAATCGCTGTTTCTGTTCCGGGCTGCCAAACGTGCGGACCGGGTCAACCGCACCAATGCAGCCATGCACTGATGCCAGTCCGGCAATATTGCCATCGACCAGTGCCATGCGAGTCAGGAAGGGGGCGAAGCTACGGAAGGAGGCACCGCTGCCACCATAGTCGCGGCCCACCAGCAGGCCCCAGTATCCCACGCCTCCCAGGTCATCGAGTACTGTCTCGGAAATCTTGTTGTTGTCATCCAGAAGTGTTCCCTGCTGCCTGTGTTGCTTGACCAGCTGGACCGAGTCATCCATTACGGTCTGGACATTCTCTGCCGTCTTTACCTCGCTTGCCTGGAACAGCTCCACCGGCAGGGTGCGGCCCCAGACCGCCTGGTGAATCGGGCTGTTGACCGTCTGGTACTGGGGCTGGAACATCTGTTCCACCTGGTCATCTGCCTGGTCAATCGCCCCGGTGCGAGTGGCTTCCTCGTCACTCTTGCCGCCTAGCCGCAGGGCTGTTTCAGCAAAAGAAACTGGCGACGATGTCTCGTCTTCAACATCCGCCGTGGCATCCGTTGGTTCGCTCACCATGATCTTCAATTCTCCAACAGGTCCCTGAATTAAGCTGCCAGTTATCCCTCGTACATTGCCTCGATCATCGCTGCCTGGTTCTTCATGATAACATCACGCCGCAGGCTTAACTTCGCCGTCATTTCCTCTCGCTCGAGGGAAAAGGGCTCGGCCAGCAACGCAAACTTGCCCACCTGTTCAAAAGGAGACAGGTTTTCCAGTTGCCTGTCAATTCGTTCTCGCACAAGCTGCTCCACACGGGGATCCGCCAGGGC
>JAPYUD010000430.1:0-3564 GCA_029936215.1 Pirellulaceae bacterium
GTCGAACGAAGGTCCAAAGGTCACGGTGCCGCCACCCTCCTTGAGGTGGGCAAAGAACTCCTTCAGGTCATCAACCTCGATCTGAAGGACCACCGTGTTCGTGCTCCGGTCTGCAGGTTCGACTTCCATTTCTGCCGCCGAGGCGATGCCGATCTGGATTCCGGATGGGGTTTCCAGGTTGCAGTAATGGTAGTCGTCCTCGAAGAGCCTGGTCACGGCGAAACCCAGCACGTCCTGGTACCAGGCGACGAGTGCCTGAAAATCGGTTGCCAGGATCACCGTTTCGCGGGGACGAATGTCAATCACCATGCGGTTGTTTTCTGTGTGCTCTGGGAAGCTAATTCAAGCGGATCGATAGGGATTGTTTTACCTTAACGGCATGCTAGATGCGGTTATTGTCGCTCTCGGTCACTCCCCGACGTGTTACTTGTAAGACTGCAGATAGTGATTGTGTCGGTTGGTGGCCTCAAGCGAGTAGAGCTTTGCCTGCTTGAGGAAAAAGCGAAGCTGGATCGGCCGACCCTGCAGCAGGTGGCAATCGGGGTTTTCTTTCCAGGTCACCACGTGCCGTACGCTATCTGTGGTGATCACGGCGCAGTCGTCCCGGCTGAATCCCTCGATCACGTTCCCTTCCAGGTCCGCCGCCTCGACCCGCAGTTCCCCCCCGGTTGCATCGGCGTTGAAAACGTGCTTATCACCCAGGAAAAGAAGCGACCTGGTCGTCATGCTCCCCTGGCCGGCAGTTTCCACCGAAACGAAACCGTCGAGCCGCAAGGTTGCCAGGCCAACGCCATTTTTCGGTGGGATGGCATCCGGATCGAGCTTGGGAGGATCCCCGCTCCAGGTCCACCAGTGCTTGGCATTGCTACCGGAGTAATAAAAGTAGATCCGGTCGTTGACGATGATCGGCTCGGGCGTGTAGTAGGGAGTGACATAGCCCCAGTCCCAGTCCTTGTCTTTTTCTCCGTAGGGTAAAAAGACCGCCTCGCCTGTGGCGCTGCTCCAGTCTCGCTCCCTGTTGAGCTCGGCGTGGTTGATGGCGCCGCTGCCACCGACGCGTTTCCAGACAATACCATCACGGCTGAAGGCGAGCTGCAGGTCCTGTCGATCGGTCCATGGTTTGTCAGCCGGGATCGGCTTGAGCGACTCGTTGTGGTAGGCGCCGATAATACCCAGGTAGATGTTCCCGTAGGGAATCGGCGCCATCTGGTAAAACTGGGTCTCCTGAACAGCGTCCATTTTCGTGCGGCGGAAAATGGTGACCTTGGGAGACCAGTGCAGGAAGTCGGTGCTTTCGGTGCGGGCGATAATACGTGTGTTGGGGGGGCCGAACCGCATGATTGCCACGTAACGGCCTCGACGTGGATCCCAGAAAGGGCAGATCTGCGTGTCACTAAAGGGGATCAATGCAGTTGGTTTGACCAGCTCCCAGTTGAGGCCATCGGCGGAAAAGGCGGCACTGGTCATCCATGTTTTGGAAGTGCCATCGGGATTGCAGCTAAAGAGCATCTTGTAGCGGCGGGCCGGATCCGGCTCGTTGTGGTCCTTGAAAACGCCAGGACACTGAAATCCCTGGATCGCCGGCTGCCCGAGAAGGTTCGTTTGTCCTTTCTCGTCAATAATCGGTTTTGTCCAGCTGATCCCATCCGGCGAGGTGGCGTAGGCCAGCATCGAGGTCGAGGTCCCGTCCACCTTTCGCCAGTAGGTGTACCACATCTTGAAGAGCTTCTCTTCCGCATCGAAATGCACTGTGGCGTAACCGGGGCCACTTTCCTCCCATGGCCTGTCCTTGACCAGGATAGGATTCTTCGGATGCTTGGTTGGCTGGTGAAGGACCTTCGTGAGTCCTTCCAGGTTGGCAATCAGGTGGTCGTCGATAAACAGCTGCTTTCCCTCGAGGATTATCGCGTCACCGACAATCGAATCGTCCAGATCCTTGAAGACACCGGGGGGCGCCTCAAGGGACTGGGCTTTCACCGAAACCGTCAGCAGGCAGGTCATCAGCACGGACAAAAGAATACAACGAATAGACATCAAGGCTGTCCTCCGAAAAAGATTACAGATCGCTGTCATTCTAGTGGCTCCAAAAGGTGAATGCGAAAACTGCTTTCTCCACTCGCTTGGAATCTGTCGGCTGCGAATGATACAATCCGCTCTCAGAGCGATCTTTTACTTTTCTCTTGTTCCTTCCAGGCAAGGTCTTACCCATGATCCGGTGCAAACGATTCAGCCAGCGTCATCAGCCCGTTCACACTCTTCTCTTGTTGTTTGCTGTGGCTTGCCTGTTGGTGACGCTGCTGCCGGCCGAGAGAGCATTGGCCGAGCTCCGTGCGGGCGCTGCCAAGGTCGATATCACGCACCCGGATTCGAAGGGGGTGGAAAGTCCTCTTCATTCTCGTGCCCTGGTTGTCAGCGACGGTGCCGAGACGATGGTGCTGGTCACCATGGACGTGGTTTCCATCGGTGAGATTGGCCATATCAAGAACGATTTCCTGGAGAATGTGCGGGCGAAGGTGAAACAGGAACTTGGTCTTAAGCCCGCTAATATCGTGATCAATACCAGCCATTGCCATGGGGTCCCCAGTCCCGACACCGAGGCGCTTACCGTCAAGGCGATCACGATGGCGATGGAGAAAATGGAACCGGTCACCGTTGGTGTTGGCAAGGGCTACGAGGACCGGATCATGGAGAACCGGCGGATGCTGCTCAAGAATGGCCGGGAAATAGACGTTCGCCATGCCTATTCCCTTCCGCCGAACAACGAGGTGGCCGAGACCGGGCCGATCGACCCGGAGATTGGAATTCTTCGTCTTAACAGGACCGATGGCGGTACGCTGGCGGTCGTCTACAACTTTGCCTGCCACCCGATCCAGGGAACCCCCAGTGGTGCCAACACGGCTGATATCACCGGCTTTTCATCCCAGGTGATCGAGGACAATCTCAGCGAGGGAACGATTGCCCTGTTCGTGCAGGGATGCGGTGGGGATATCAACCCGATCAGCTACAAGGATGTCCATCACCCGCGGCATGCCGAGCCGCTGGGGAACATGCTCGGCCTGAGTACGCTCAAGGGCCTGCGGAAGATCAAGACGGAGAAAGATGCCCGGCTGTTGATCTTTAACGAGACGATCGAGCTTCCCCGCGCGGACCTGGCCCAGCGGATCGTGGAGATGGAAAACCAGCAGCAGGTACTGCTCAAGTCGCTCGGTGGGACGACGCTCAACCTTCGGTCCTTCATGGACCTCTCTTCCAAGTACAGCCTTTCCAGCGAATTTCCCTCGGCCCATGCCAGTCGCTACCTGCACGATGACAAGCTTGGGCACAAGGACATCCGTCAGATGGATGCCTCCAATCGGAACAACATGAAGGCCTACATGCGGAACATCTACACGATGGAAGAACTGACTCGTGTGGGGACGAACCTGCGGTTGTTAAAGATGCACCAGGCACAGAACCTGGCAGCGGAGAAACGGACGATCGACGTGGAGGTGGTGGGATTCCGGATCGGCGACTTTGTGATGGTCACCTTCCCGGGCGAACTGACCGTTCCGATTGGCCTGGGGA
>JAPYUD010000431.1:0-3561 GCA_029936215.1 Pirellulaceae bacterium
ACTATGCACCCTGGACTAATCCCACGCTCACGGCGCGGGCAGAGGGGGAGTACCTGACCGAGAGGCTGACCGCCGAGTCGATCACTTTCCTTGAAAAGCGAGACGTGGAACGTCCCTTCCTGCTTTACCTTTCCTACTACAACGTCAACACGCCGATCCAGCCTTACAAGAAACGAGTGGGGCATTACCAGGAGAAGGGGGAGGGGCTGTTCACCGAACCGTCGCCGCCACGGACCGAGCACGAGGGAGTGTCCCGGACAAGGCAGGATAATGCGGCCTATGCCTCAATGCTTGCCGCGGTGGATGACAGCGTGGGAGCGGTGCTTGGAAAAATCGATCAACTGGGCCTGGAAGAGAACACGGTGGTGATGTTCTTCTCGGATAACGGTGGCCTCTGCACCCTCAGACGCCCCGGGCCGACCTCGAACCTGCCGCTGCGATCTGGCAAGGGATGGCTTTACGAGGGAGGAGTACGGGAACCGACGATTATCCGGGCACCGGGCGTTACCGAGCCAGGCAGTGTCTGCGACGACCCCGTGGTGAGCATGGACTTCTTTCCCACCATGCTTTCACTGGCCGGACTCAAGAATCGTCCACGGCTGCACGCCGACGGCCAGGACCTGGTTCCACTGATGAACGGGAAGGAGGCGCGCCCACGGACGCTCTACTGGCACTATCCGCACTACCATGGTTCGACCTGGAAGCCGGGTGCATCGATTCGAGACGGCGACTGGAAGCTGATCGAGTTTTATCATTATGGCCAGGCAGAACTCTTCAACCTGGCAGAGGATCCAGGAGAATTGAAAAACCTGGCTGCTGAATATCCAGAGAAATTCAAACAGCTCAAGGATAAGCTGGCAGGATGGCAACAGCGGATGGGGGCCAAGATGCCGGTGGCGAATCCCGATTATGACCCGGATGCCGACTAGCGGCGGTTGTTGTCGTCCAGTGACGCTTCCGTGACCGTCTTGATATGGTCCAGCACGCGGATGTGGATTCGCTTGATGCAGGCGTCAGACCAGAGCGTCCAGTAATCCTGCGGGTACATTTCCAGCTCGTACCATGTGCTTCCCTCCAGTCGAGTTCGGCCACCTGGCAGGGCAATCAGTCGGAACTCGCCCCGCTTGCTCCGCAAGGTACTGTCCAGGTGCGGCGGATGGATGTGACGGTAAGGACTGAGTTCCGTCATCGGCGAGGGCTGCTCGGTAACGTCAAAGGCAAGCCGCCGGTTCGGCTCCCAGACCGTGATCGGTTCCACGAATGAGCCAGTGGAGAAGATGCAGTGGCGGATGGCGCCCACGCCGCTCCCCTCGATCGTCGCCTCCTGGGGGCAGGCGATGCCCAGGCGAAAGTACCAGGCGGCAGGTTCAGGCAGTGGAGGGAAACTGATCACGTGTGGCCAGACCTCCTCTGGCGGAGCATCAATCTCGACCGAGGAGATGACCTCGTAAAGGGGAGTCGGTCGGTAAAGCAGTTCGGCGCCGGTGAGCAACGGGAAAAGAGCCAGCAGCAGGAGTATGGTGCGCTTCTGGACCGGGGCGATCGTGGCCAGCATGTAACCGATCATCCCCCCCAGGGTGCCAATCGAAAAACCGAGCGGGAGAAACATCACGATGCAGATAATGCCCTCCAGGGCAAACAGCAGGATGGCGATGCCGATGAGCAGGATCGAGAGGTTGGCAATCACCAGGCTTCCCAGGAGGGAGCGAGGATGAGGGCGGTTGTAAAGAAAGGCGCTGATCGTGCTGACCAGGATCGGCATTCCCATGAAGAGGACGTTGCCGTAATTACCGGTGCCGTAAATCAGGAGGGCCAGGACCGCAAGGCCGATTCCCACGCTGACGGCGATGCCCAGGAGCGCTGAACGGAGTCCGTGATCCAGTTGAAGAGGTGCAGGTGAGGCGAGGCCGGTTTCGGCAGAACCAGGTTCATCTGTGGTGAGCGTGCGGGAGGCCGTGCTGCGTTTCTGGAAACAAAAGTAGAGCATGAAGAGCATGCCGATGAGCGGGACGAGGACCACCAGGCCGATAGATCCGCGGTGACCGGCATCGATCGCGCGGCGGACACTCATGGCGACCATGATCCAGAGAAATGGAATCGACCAGACGACCAGGGCGATTCCCAGCCAGGTCGGGCCAGGGGCTTTGAAAAACTCCTGACGCATTGTCAGTACCGGGTTGATGAAATCCAGCGGCGTCATCAGCAGGGACGTGTAATAGTGGATCGCACCTGCCTCACCCAGGTACTTGAGCAGCATCAGTGAGAAACCACTGGTCGCGTAAGCACGCCGACTGACGGGTAAGGAGAGACCGAACCAGAGGCGAAGCAGCCAGGAGAGCCCCCGCGGTTGTTTCAAAACGGGGAGATCAGCAGCAGGATCGGTAATGTTCATGGCCAGCAAGCCAAAAGAAATGATTGTAATCCGCCGGTTATTGGCGAAATTCTATGATTTGGCATCGTCAGCAGCAAGTAGCACCCAGGCAGACTGATTTTAGCCGGCGACAGAAGGTTGGCGTGCCTGCGCTCGCGCCGGCCTTGCTGGGAAGGAAAAAGGGTTAAAAAAATTTGGTTTTAAATCGCCTGGGCCGTTTGACGACCCTTATTTTTCGACTTAGGCTGTTCTTCTTACACCCCGTATTTTACCCATCTTAACAGTGGGGCGTTTACGCCCCGAGTTTCGTTGCAACCTTGAGGTGAAATTTTCATGTTTGATTTTCTCCGCACGCTGGGCCGCCGTTCTTCTTCTTCCAGCCGCTCGCTGCGTAAACGAACTGGCAAAGAACGACGCCGCTCCCTGTTCCTCGAACCACTCGAAGAACGCCGGTTGTTGGCCGCCGATATATTCATTTCTGAATTGAATGTCAACGGCACTGGCTTCACGGCCGTTACCGAACCCATTACCCCGCTGAACTTGACGGAGGGGGATAGTGTGGAAGTACGTGTTGAGGTTGCTGATGACGGCGATGGTGCTACTGCGGCTGACTTAGAGTTTGTGGTGACAGCAGATACCGTGCCCAGCGGTAATCCTTTGGCGGGAGATTTTTCTAGCGCGACATCCTTCACTTCAGCATTGTTTCTTAACGGCACATTTGTTGATGGACAGACTTTTGACTTGGGACCGTTTGTGTTAACCGATGATCTGATCGTGGAAGGCGATGAGACATTTGCCTTCGCGCTCACCAATACTGCGAACGCCGTAAATACGACTGTAATAGATCCGGATACATTTGAAGCTGTCGTTGCTGACGATGATGTAGCGGTGATCACATTCGTCGATGCGACACCATCGGTTGGCGAGGCGGGCGGTACAGTCACCTTGCAAGCTCAAGTGACGGGCATTGCGGGAGTGACCGGGATCGATACGCCGATCAGTATCACCTGGGCGACAAACGCCCCTTCAGCCGGGCTCGTGGCCGATCCGAGTGGCGGTGCTGCCTTTGACGGGGACGATGACTTCGACCCGGTTACTGCCGGTCCCACCTTCAGCCTGCAGAATACCGTTGCAGAGGGCGGTAATGTGGGTGACATGGTCGTCACGATTAATGACGAGGCCGGTGATGT
>JAPYUD010000432.1:0-3548 GCA_029936215.1 Pirellulaceae bacterium
TACTTGATCTATGCCGCGTTCGAATCCAAGCTTTACTTCATGATTTTCGTGGGGATTGCTGTCTTTGTTGTCTGCGGCTACCTCACACTGGTAGCCTTGAATCCGGAGTTCCTTAACATTCATCCGGATGAAGAGGCGACATCTGCAGACGACGCCATGGCGCTTTATGCCTTTGGCGTCAAGGTTTATATTTCGGCGATTCCAATGCTGTATGGCATTCTTGTCGTGCTTGGATGTGCAGGCTTGATGCTGGGGATGCTTCAGGTATCCATGGAAGCCGAGGCGGTCTGGGTAACCGCTGTACATGTGGGTGGGCTTGCCGCATTTCACGTAGCATTGGGTTTGCCGTTTGTGGGCTACATGCTGGGCATCTCTGCATTACTTAGTGTCTTCATGATACAGGCTATCCTGTCGATACCTGGCAAGCTGGACAAGCTCAACAAGTCTTAAGGATCGAAGGAATGATGATTGACAATCCATTCGCATCTGCAAGTTGCGCTGAGACAGGATTTTTCTCTAGAGCATGCTGAGCGGATGCCGGCGGTTTTCCAGGGGCAGCGAAACGGGACCTCCCTGCCTGTGAGATTCAAAGACTGCCATGATCATTTCCACTCCGGCGCGGGCGGACTCGATGCCACCGATCGAATCCCGGTTCTCCTCGATGGCCGAGATTAACTCCCTGATCGCCAGCAGGTGACGGGCCTGGTACGGTTTTCCCTGCAGCGGTTCAGCCTCTCCAATTCCGGCGGTGGAGACATCCTGCCACATTATCCCGCTGCGTCCCGGGGACCAGCTGCCGTCGCCGAGGAACTTGACCGAGGGCATCGTCCCTTCCAACAGTTCGATCACTCCGCGAGAACCGAAGATTTGCAGCCCGTAACGCGAGGGGCTGGAGTTGGTATTACGTGTGGAAGCAAAGTAGGCGGTGACCCCGCCTGGCATGCCGTACATGGCACGTACCTGGTCACCCGCCAGCGGCCCGATGCCCTCGTTCCCCTCGTAGACATCCTCCTTGGTGACCGGCATGCCTTCCTGTAAAACCTCGGCGGAACACCATAACGGTTGGCCGCCGATTGCCAGCAGCATGTCCATCACGTGGGTGCCAAGTACCCAGAGGTCCTCGCCACCACCGCGGCGGTCTTCCTTGCCACGGCCACGCAGTTCCAGCAGTTGGCCGATCTTCCCGCCGGCGATCATCTCCTGGATCGTCTTGAGCCGCGGACTGTATCGTGTCGGATGGCCGATCCCCAGTCGCACATGCCGTCGATGGCAGGCACCGACCAGCTTGTCGGCCTCTGCCAGCGTCGGCACAAATGGCTTCTCCATGTAGATATGGATGCCCCGCTCGGCGGCCGCCATCGCCATTTCGAAATGCTTGTCTATCCAGCGGGAACAGATCGCCACGATATCAGGCTTCTGCTCATCAAGCATCTGCCGGTAATCCAGGTAGGTCTTCTCCACCCCGCAGCGTTTGGCAGCCCCTGCCAGGCCGACCTTGTCCTCGTCGGCAACGGCCACGATTGTCGTTTTCGGTTCATCCAGCCAGGCGATATCCAGGCCGTGTCCATAATCCCCCTTGCCGGTCCGGCCGATGACGCCGACTCGATAGACCTTTTGCATGGTGAAAAACTCCCCTGGGAAAAAACCTCTCCTTCCAATGGGGACATTGTAAAACCTTATGATTGCCGGGTGGGCCTGATTCCCGAAAAACGGCTGCCTGCCAGGAGAATATAATTCACCTCGCATCCGTTGTTTAACAGATGATATAATTTCCGATAAGCAGTAATAAGACGGTCCTGCAGACGATCGCAGGCTGGTCAGTACACAGCGGAGATCACCGATGCCCTGCCAGGAATCACGACAGGCTCATACTCTCAGTCGCCGACAGGCGCTGCAGGTAGGCGTCGGCCTGTTCGGGTTGAACCTGCCCCAGTTGCTGGCGGCTGCGCAGTCAGGCAGCAAGGACATCTCCTGCATCTTTATTTTCCTCGCCGGCGGGCCCAGTCACTTTGAGACCTTTGATCCGAAGCCCGATGCACCCGCCGAGATCCGGGGGCCCTGGCGACCGACATCGACCAGTGTTCCGGGAACATTGATCTGTGAGAAGATGCCGCTGATGGCCCAGCGGATGGACAAGGTGTCGATCATTCGCTCCTGGCGAGGCAAGAGTGGATCGCATGCGGCCGGCTCACAGCACGTGGCCAGTGGTTTTTTTCCTCCGGCCGGTGGGCAGCACTTCCCCAACTTTGGCTGCCTGGTCTCCGCGCTTTACGGATCCCGTGTACACGGTGTCCCACCGCACTTCGGGATTCCCTTTGCCGCTCGCTACACCAACCCATCCTCTTACCTGGGAAATGCCTACTCGGCATTCGACATCGAGGGAGATCCGACCTCTCCAGACATCAAGGTCGGTGGACTCAGAGTGGCGCCCGGTCGTTTTGACAATCGGCGTTCGATGTTGACCCAGCTCGACAACCTTGGCCGGCTGGCTGCCAATGATGACCGGGGTGTCTTTGCCAGCGACAAGTTTGCCAGCGAGGCAATCGCCATGCTCACCAGTGGTGCCATGGAACGAGCGATGGACCTCTCCCAGGAACCGATTAAGCTCCGCGAGCGTTACGGGATGAACATCTACGGTCAGCGAGTTCTGCTCGGTCGCAGGTTGATTGAGGCGGGCGCCCGTTTTGTGACGATCAACCAGGCGGTCCAGGGAGGCCTGTTCGGTGACGGCAAGACCAACGGGACATGGGATAACCATGGCTGGTTATTTGATTCGATGATCTCCTTTGCCCAAAGGCCGACGGGTGTGCCAGCGGATAGCACCTGGCATTCCTACAAGGGGCCGGGCAACCTGCCGCAGCTGGACATGTCGCTTTCCACCTTGCTTGATGACCTGGAAGAGCGGGGCTTGCTGGAGACGACCCTGGTGGTTGCGATGGGAGAGTTTGGCCGTACCCCGAAGATCAACAAGACTTTTGGCCGTGATCATTACCCCAACGCCGGCTCGGTGCTGATGGCCGGTGCCAGTGTTGCCCGCGGGGCAGTGATTGGAGCCACCGACCAGCATGGAACCGAGCCGCGAACCCGGCCCTGTTACCCGGAAGATTTTGCCGCCTCGATCTACCATGCCCTGGGGATCGACCCTCACGGGACTTACTTCCCTCGCCTGCCGCGTCCCACCCCGATTGCTGACGGGGGCCTGATCGACGGCCTGTTTGCCTAGCGCGACTTGAGGTATTTCACCAGGTCGGCAAGCTGCTGGGCGGTGAGTTGCTTATCCAGCCCGGTTGGCATGATCGAGAGCGTGCCTGGTCGACGCTCCTCGATCTCTGAAAGCGGGATCTGTTCTTTTTTCTGGGCATCCAGGACCAGCTCGATGTGTGCACGGGTTTCGTCCTTGATGACCCCATTGAGAATCCGCCCATCGGCGGTCACGACTGTCGTCGACTCGTAACTGCGGACAAAACTGGCCGAGGGAAAGAGGATCGACTCGAGCAGGTCCCGTTCACTGCGAATCTGGCCGATGCGTGAAAGGTCCGGGCCAATAC
>JAPYUD010000433.1:0-3543 GCA_029936215.1 Pirellulaceae bacterium
CACCGGCGATCACCATGCTGGATATTACTACAACCTGACCGGCCACCACCCTGATCCCAGCTTTCCGGCACTGCTCAATGCCCGCAAGCCGCGTCCCACGGACTGGCCTGCGATCGGAACGGTTGTTGGTGCCAAGTCCCCTCCACATCCTTACCTGCCACAGTCGATCACTCTGCCAAGCAAACCGGGAGCCCCGGAATACACACGGCCAGGCCAGTTTGCTGCCCGGCTGGGGGTGGAACACGATCCGCTCTATGTCCTTGGTGATGCCGAGGACCCGATGAAGTTCGCAGCACCGGCGATTGAACTGATGGGAGACGTTTCGGTTGACCGGCTGCATGCTCGCCGGGAGCTGCTCGACGAACTCAACCGCACCGAGCGCGAGTTTGACCAGTTCGCGGACGTCGGGACACTGCAGACCTTTCAGGAAAAGGCCTTCTCCCTGCTCGGGTCGGGTAAAGCAAAATCTGCTTTTGATCTTTCCGGGGAACCGGATTCGGCAATCGAGCGGTATGGCAAGACACATAACGGGATGAGCATGCTAATGGCCCGCCGCCTGGTCGAGGCCGGGGTTCCCTTTGTGAGCGTCTTCTGGAAGGGGAACAAGAAGCTGGCCGAGGCGAAGAACTGCAAGAGTGGTGGGGGCTGGGATACTCACGGGAATAACTTCGTCTGCCTCAAGGAGGTGCTACTGCCGGAGCTGGACCGCTGCTTCACGGCACTGCTGGATGACCTTTCCGAGCGCGGCCTGCTAGACCAGACCCTGGTGATGGTCAACAGCGAGATGGGCCGAAAGCCGAAGATCGGCGATCCTCGCAGTGGTGGTGAAAAGGGACAGGGACGTGACCACTGGACCCATGCCATGTCGGTGCTGATGGCGGGTGGTGGGATTCAGGGGGGCCAGGCTTACGGCACCTCGGACCGGCATGCCGCCTACCCGGCCGATCTCCCGGTGGCCCCGGAAGACATTGCCAAGACGGTCTACCATGCCATGGGAATCGACGACCTGTCGGCCATTGACAAGGGGGGTCGCCCTTACAACCTGATGGCAGAGGGCCGACCGATCACCGAGCTCTTCTAGCGGCCTGGCATCCAAATGCTCTTCTCCAGGGTCTTCCAACCCTGCCCGCTGCCACCGCGATAGGATAAAGTAAAGGTTCTCCTTTCTTGTCCCCCCTGTTCATGTAGCCAGGTAGAAGATCATGAAGTTCCATCACGTCGCCGCGATTTCGTTCCTGGCAGCCCTACTTTCTCCTTCTCTGCTCACGGCCCAGACCGCCCAGCAGGAGGCTGCAGCCATTTACGAACTGAGTGGCGTGAAGGGGGGCTTCGTGGTCCACCTCGGCTGTGGCGATGGCACACTGACCACCGCCCTTCGCAGCGGTGAACATTTCCAGGTCCATGGCCTGGCCCTTGCCGAGGACCAGCTCGAGGCGGCTCGAAACTCAATCAAGGAGCAAGGAGTTTACGGGCCGGTTGCGGTCGATATGCTTCACAGCACGCAGCTGCCCTATATCGACAACCTGGTCAACCTGCTGGTCATCGACGGGGCGAGCGATGTACCGCAGGAGGAGATCCTTCGGGTACTGACACCGAACGGCGTCGCCCTGACAAGGGCTGGAGAGAGCTGGGAGAAGCAGGTCAAGCCGCGGCCGGACAACATTGATGACTGGACGCACTTCCTGCATGACGCCAGCGGTAATTCGGTTGCCCACGACGACGTGGTGGGACCACCTCGTCACATGCAGTGGCTGGGGAGCCCTCGCTGGTCGCGTCATCACGACCGGATGGCAAGCATGAGTGCCCTGGTTTCATCAGGCGGCCGCATCTTTTACATCATGGACGAGGGATCCAGGGTCTCGATCCAGCTTCCGGCCAAGTGGGCACTGATTGCCCGTGACGCCTTTAACGGCACCGTGCTCTGGAAACGACAAATCGACAGCTGGCAAAACCACCTGTTCCCGCTCAAGAGTGGCCCCACCCAGCTGGCCCGCCGGCTGGTCGCCGATGGTGACCGCATCTTCGTCACCCTGGGCCTCCAGGCCCCCCTGCTCTGCCTCGATGCCGCCACCGGTAAAACGATTCGAACGTACCCGGAGAGCAAGACCACCGAGGAGGCGATTTACAGCGAGGGAACACTGCTGGCGGTGGTAACCCGGCAGCCCCCCCAGCTCACCGATTTCACCCCCAAGTTCAACGTCGGAGACCAGGCGCGGGTCCGCAACGAGATTCACTGGAATGCCAAGCCCCGCGTGGTGATGGCGATCAACGCGGACAGTGGCAAGCTGCTCTGGGAAAAAGAGACCGTGGTCGCACCGCTCTCGCTGGCCACCAGGTCCGACCGTGTCCTCTATCACGACGGCACCCGGGTCGTCTGCCTGGACCGATCCAGTGGCAAGGAACTCTGGAATTCTGACCCCGCCGGCCGCCGCGAGGCAGTCACCTTCAATTTCGGCCCCCGCATGCTGCTCTACAAGGATGTCGTGCTCTTTGCAGGAGGAGACCGCAAGATGAGTGCCTATGATCTTGGCAGTGGAGAGCTTCTCTGGACGGCACCCCATGCCCAGTCCGGCTACCAGTCCCCGGAGGACCTGATGGTCTCCGGCGGCCTGGTCTGGTCTGCTCCCACCACCCGCACCGCTGATTCCGGCACCTTCGTCGGCCGGGATCCGAGAACGGGCGAGGTGAAATCGGAGTTCTCACCGAACGTGGAGACCTACTGGTTTCATCACCGCTGCTATATTGCCAAGGCGACCGACAAGTTCCTGCTAACCTCGCGAACCGGTATTGAATTCGTCGACCCGGCGGCCGAGGACTGGGATATTCACCACTGGGTTCGTGGCGGCTGCCTCTACGGCATCATGCCATCAAACGGCCTGATTTATGCCCCGCCGCATGACTGCGCCTGTTACCCGGAAGCCAAGCTCTACGGGCTCAACGTGCTGGCACCCAGTTCTCCCAACCGCGCCCTCTACGAGCCCCCCGCTGGGGACCAGCGGCTGGTGAAAGGGCCTGCTTTCGGTGCAACCGCAAAACTGCTGCCAAACATCAGTGACTGGCCAACCTTCCGGGGAGACAATTCACGCAGCGGATTTACCGGCACGGATGTTGAGAGCCCGGCAGAAGCTCGCTGGGAAACAAAACTGGGTGGCCGGCTGAGCAGCGTGGCGGTTGCCAACGGGCTGGTCTACGTCGCCCAGATCGACGCGCACACGGTGCATGCTCTCCAGGAGCAGAGTGGCAAGCCGGTCTGGAGTTTCACGGCAGGCGGCCGCGTCGATTCGCCTCCCACGATTTCCAACGGGCAGGCAATTTTTGGGTCCGCCGACGGCTGGGTCTACTGCCTGCGGGCGAGCGACGGGGTACTGGCCTGGAAATTCCGCGCCGCCCCCACCGACCGGCGCCTGATGGCCTTTGAACAGCTCGAATCGGTCTGGCCCGTACACGGCAACGTGCTGGTCCTGGACGGGATCGTCTACTTTGTGGCCGGCCGTTCGAACTTTCTGGATGGCGGGCTGCATTTTTACCGGATGGACCTAGAAA
>JAPYUD010000434.1:0-3542 GCA_029936215.1 Pirellulaceae bacterium
GAGAAACGCGCGGCGGCCGACGTGAACCGGGAACTGGATGATATTGGTGCACAGAGCAATGCCTTCACCAGCGAGGAACAGACTGTCTATTACGCGGCGATGTTACCCGAGTACCTCCCCCGGGGTATCGACCTGCTCTCGGACATCATGCGCCCGTCGCTCCGTGACGAGGACTTCTCCATGGAAAAGCAGGTCATCCTGGAGGAGATTGCCAAGTACGACGACCAGCCTCCCTATGGCGCCCAGGAGAAGGTGATGGCCCTGCATTTTGGCAGCCACCCGCTGGCTCGCAGCGTGCTGGGAACCCACGAGAGCGTGGAAGCACTCAGCCGTGACCAGATGGCCAGCTACTGGCAGGAACGTTACAGCCCGTCGAACATGACACTTGCCGCCACCGGCAAGATTGATTTTGATGCACTGGTCTGTCAGCTGGAGGCTCTCTGCGGCGACTGGCAACCGGCCCAGGTACAGCGGGCCACCCCGGTCAGTGGTGAGGGGGGCGGCCTGGAATTGATCCACAAGCCGTCGGCGACGCAACAGTACGTCCTGCAACTGGCCTCGGGCCCGGCGGCAGATGATCAAGAGCGGTTTGCTGCCCGCGTAATGGCAACCGTCTTCGGCGACGAATCAGGAAGCCGCCTGTTCTGGGAGCTGGTCGACAGTGGCCAGGCGGAAGTAGCCGCGCTCGATTCCTACGAGTACGAGGGGACCGGCATTTTCATGAGCTATCTCTGCTGTGCGCCGGACCAGGCGCGGAAGAACGTGGAGACCATCGATACCATGCTAGCCCGCCTCCGGCAGGACGGGATCCGGCAGGAGGAACTGGAGCAGGCCCAAAACAAGATCTGTTCCCACGTGGTGCTGGGAAGTGAGCGGACGATGAATCGCCTTTTCAACGTCGGAATAAACTGGATGCAGCGGCAGAGCTACAGGACCGTCGCCGAGACAGTGAACGACTATTCCAGCGTGAGTTGCCAGGATGTGGCGAAGCTACTGGAGCGTTTCCCTCTCGACCCGCTCTCCCAGGTAACGGTTGGACCTCTTGCCAGTTGGGACGAATAATCTATCCTTGCTTGTCGCTGATGGGCATTTCTACTAGAATTCCCCGCCTGATGAGACAGCCAGCACACCGCCTGACGAGGGAGTGACTTCACCATGCAACGCACCTTGATCCTACTGAAACCTGACTGTGTCCAGCGTCGCCTGATGGGACATGTGCTGTCACGTTTCGAAAACAAGGGACTGAACATTATTGCCATGAAGATGCTGCAGGTGACGCCCGAGCTGGCGGCAGAGCATTACGCCGAACACGTGGAAAAACCTTTTTACCCGAGCCTGGAGGATTTCATCACCGGCGCCCCGGTGGTCGCCATGGTGATCGAGGGACGCGAGGCAATCCGCGTCGTGCGCGAGATGCTGGGTGCCACCAGTGGCCTGGAAGCTTCCGCGGGAACCATTCGCGGGGACCTCAGCAGCAGCCGCCAGATGAACCTCGTACACGCCTCCGATGGTCCCGAGGCGGCCGAGCGGGAAATCAACTTGTACTTCGACGCGGACCAGATCTGCGAGTACGACCCCACGCTCACTCCCTGGCTCAAGGCGTCCGACGAGTGACGATCAAGCAGCCTCCCTGTCGACCGCCAGTCGCCGCTTGAAGACCAGGCGAATCACCAGCGGCGCCAGTGCCACCAGCAGCAGGGCCAGTCCCAGCATCGGGGAAACCAGCTGCCCGGGCCCTTCCTCGGCAAGCTGCCGGAATCCAGGGAACTCGCTCCCGGCCCAGAGATAAAGACAGGTCATCGGCAGCATCCCCAGCTGGCTAATCCACCAGAAGGACCAGATCCGCATACTGGTCAGCCCCATCAACAGGTTGACCACGAAATAGGGGACATAGGGACTCAGCCTCAGGGCAAAAAGGTAATACGGTCCATCCTCCTGGAGCCCCCGGAAGAAAGTGGGATAACGGCCAGCACACTTCAGCTCGACTGATTCACGAAACAGCGTGCGGGCCAGCAGCATTGCCAGGGTGGCCCCCAGCGTGGAGGCGAAGCTGACCAGCAGGAGCGCGGGCCAGAAGCCCAGCAGCATTGCCACCAACAGCGACAACAGCGTGGCTCCGGGAATCGAGACACCGGTGACAATCACATAAAACAGGAACAGTGCCAGCCAGGTAACAAGCGGCTGCTGCTGGAGGAACTGGTGAAATGTCGTCTCGCGGTCCGCCAGCCACTCGAGCGTGTGCTGCGTGCCGTTGAAAGAGAGTAGCAGGAGACTTCCCGCGACGACCAGGGCCAGCAGGGCAAGGCCGAACCCGCTCCGCCGCCGGGCCCGCGACTGCCTGGAGTCAGGGGGACTACCGCTCATTCGGCAAGCTGTCCTGCCGGGGTAAGATCTCGAAGCTGGCTGATCATCTCATGCGTTGCCGCCTCGACTGCCTCCTGCCAGCGAGCATCCCCGAACTGTTCCCGGTAAGGATCACGGTCGTGGGCAAAGATGATTCCCCGCGAGCTGTTGACAATCGCTCCCAGTCCCGACGCATCAAAAGCGCCCGCCACGTCCGCCGCACCACCTCCCTGGGCTCCGAAACCTGGAACCAGCAGCCAGCAGTGTGGCAGCGACTGGCGAATCTCCTCGAGTTGTTCCGGGTAGGTCGCCCCGGCAACTGCCCCCACGCTCCCGTAAGCACATCCTGTCTCTTCCCCGGGCAGCGTCTGGAGTGCCAGCTGCTCGACCAGTTCTCCCACGTGGGCATGGAGTGTCCGGCCATCGGCAACCAGGTCCTGAAAACGGCCGCCTCCCGGGTTGGAGGTTTTCACGAGCACGAAAATCCCTCCCCCGTTCTCGCTGGCCACCTCCACAAACGGCTCGAGGCTATCCTCGCCCAGGTAGGGACTCACCGTGAGCGCATCCGCTCCCCAGCCATGCTGTTCCACCGGCCCCAGGTAAGCGTGTGCGTAGGCCGTTGCCGTGGAACCAATGTCATTCCGTTTGCCATCCAGGATGACCAGCAGGCCCTGGCTGCGGGCATAGGCAATCACCTCTGCCAGCACCGCCATGCCGGCCGGCCCCTGCTGTTCGAAAAAAGCAGCCTGCGGTTTGACGACTGCCACCAGCGGTGCGACCCCGTCAATCACTCCCCGGCAAAAATCGCCATACGCTGCCGCCACTCGATCCGGCTGTCGCCGGTCGTCGCCCGAGAGCAAGCCTGCTGGAAGGCTTTCAGCCCGCGGATCCAGGCCCACCAGCACCGGGTTCCCACAACGCCGAACGGCGGCGGCAAGTCGTACGGCAAAGTGGTTTTCCATCAGGCAGCGTTCCCCTGGCTCAAAACTGAAACTCGTCTGCTGCTGGGATCTTACCCAACCCTGCCGGGTGCGAACACCAGCCATCGGCGCGGCGATGAAAAAAGTGTCGTCGAGTATCATGGACAAGTCGCGAACCTTCGTCGATATTAATTCATGCCGGCACACAGTGGTCGGCACCGCGGGGTGTAGCGCAGCCTGGTTAGCGCGTTTGACTGGGGGTCAAAAGGTCGGAGGTTC
>JAPYUD010000435.1:0-3506 GCA_029936215.1 Pirellulaceae bacterium
GAACGTTCCGTCGTCATCGGCGCCGCCGCTGACGATATTCCCGATGTAATTGGTGTCTGTCGGGAAAAAGACCGGCAGCGTTCCGGAAATGCTCCCACCAAGACTCACCTCGGTGGTGGAGGTGTCCTCTGTGTTCAGGGCGGTTAGCAGCGAGGCGAATGTGGCTGCATCGGCCGGCACACTGGCTGGCAGATTGGAGTCATTGAAGACTGTTTCAGCAAATCCGACTCTCCCGGTGGCCGCAATGCGGATTTCCGATGAGTGCTGGTCATTACTGGCAATCGCCAGGGCAAGTGGCCCGAGGCCGGCCCGGAATGCCAGGTCCTCGCCGGCAACCTCGACCTTGGCCTCCAGGCCGGTCGTATCATAGATGTAGAGTGGGAGGCTCACGCTGTCATCGCTCACATCTCTCAGGTCGATTCCCAGCGAGAGGGTCATCAGCATGGCTCCCTGGGCGACCAGGTTGGCCGAGCCGGTTATTTCCAGGATGCTCTCCTCCTCATCCCCATCCCCAAGAAGGGCAGAGAAAACGCCACTGCCGAATTCGATGTCCGGTATCCGGATGTCGAGTTCCTTGCTGATCGTGGCACCCAGGGTGAAATCGATTTTCAGCACGCCCTCACTGTAAGTCAGGTCGACAACGTCATTCCCCGCCAGCTGGGCCAGTCCCCCCGAGTCATATTCCACCGATGCCGACATGTCTTCCGTGTTGAGGAGGGTCACCTGTGTCGGCTGACCGTTCACGGTTTCGACCGTGAAGGTCTTTCCGTTGAGCAGCGAGTTGCTCTCGTCATCCAGGAGTCCGTCGACACCATCGATCGAGAGCTGCATCCCGCTGAGCAGCTCATGGTCCTGGTCAAACGTCACAACAAACGGTCCCGTGGCCGGTGCGGTGACCGCTTCGATGACCTTGGGCGGCCGGGGGTTTTCCTGCCCCAGGAACGTGTAGACATCGTTCAGGTCGGTGAGGTTGATTCCGATCGCCTCGTTAATCTTGTCCTCGAGGGTTTGCAGGGTGCCACTCGGGTTCTTCTCGACTTCCTCGACAGCAGTATTAAAGCGTTCCACGTAACCAAGCAGGTCATTCAGGCTGACGTCGATCAGGGGAAGGTCACTGTCAAGGAAGGCAAAGGACTCGAATTGGCCAAGGAAATCGGAGAGCTGTCTCAGGCCGCCCAGGATCTGAGAGAAGCTGATGTCACTGAAGTTCGGTAACTGCAGGCCGGCGAGACCTGATGTGTCGAACGTGACCGCGGGCCCGAGGGTCACGTCTCGGATATTTTCCAGTTCTTCCGGCGTGGGAAGAGTGAATTCGTTGCCAGCTTCATCCGTGGAGGAGACGCTGACGGTGGTGATGTCGTTATTGTGGCTGACGGTACTGATCCGGACGTTCACAGAGGCATCGTCCGTGGTGTCACGGAACTGGAGTTGCAGTGTCTCGGGGTTGCCTGTTGGTCCGGTGGCTGTGAGCAAGCTGGTGAACCTGTTGCCTGGGTCATCAAGCGTGAAAGTTGTGGCAGAGATGTGCTGGTAGTTGGCCTGGCGAAAACGGGTCTCGATGAAGGGATCGCCGATCGTGATCACGTTGAAGTTTGCGCTCGGCGGCGTGACGCCGAGCAGTTCACCGGCCATGCTGGTAAAGTCCGTGGAGCCGGCACGCAGTTGCAGCGTGAGATCAAAACCACCGTAGTTGGGGAGTGATCCCGCACCCTCCGGCAGGGCGGGAGGGGCGGGTGTGAGCAGCGGTGGTGCGAGCAGGCCCTCCGCACCCACGAGCTGGCTTCCCGGGTCGTCGCTGCTGAGGATGTCACTTATCGAAGCGAATGTGAGCTGGTCGTTGTTGATTTCAGCGTGGTTGAGGTTCAGGCCAAGTTCCAGTTCCAGGCCGGTTGCAGCCTGGCCGGTGAGTTGGGCGCCCACGAAACCAAAGTCGGCGCTCAGGTTTACCCCTGTTTGCAGGGTGGCCTGGCCGGAATTCGTGCCCTCCGGTGGCAGGGTTCCCGGGTTCGCCAGGATTAATCCAATAATCCTCTCTTCTGCATCTTGCTTGACGCCCGTGATTTCGTAGGCCGCGGGGGGAAAGCCATTGACGTTTGAAAAACTGAGAGAAAGGCCAACCACCTGCTCGGTGAAATTCTGGTCTGCGGTGATGTACTCTTCACCGGTATCGGACTGGACCGTGATACCGGTGATCAGGCGACCGGCGCTGACATCCGCCGTGGCATGCAGGATCCGGTCGAGTGTCCTGGAGGAGGATGCGGGATCGTAACCGGTGATAAACAGACGATCCGCGATGGTTGTTCCCTTGATGGCAGCTCCCTCGAATTTGCCGTCCGGGATGTCGTCTTTATCAATGGGGTTCTTGTCAAAACCGATCAGTCCGAGCTGGACTCCCGCGAGGGAACCGTTGACCGCGTCGATGCGGAACGTGCCCGTGCTGGTCGACTTGTTCTGGAAGACACCCAGCCCGTTTTCAGGGGTCTGGTACCCGATCACGGAACCGTTCGGATCCAGTATGGACTCCACGGCGCGACCACGGACAGTGATCGTGTTGGAGTCGAGCCGCTCAGCAATCTCGTAAAGACCGGGTCGGAAACCGGTGGCCTCCTCAAGGAGAAGGTGGAGCTGGGGTGTGCCAAGACTCGCGTTCAAGTCATCCGACGTGATATCACCGAAAAGGCCGCCGGTGGCCACGATCGTGGTGAGACCGTCGGAGAAATCGGTCGCGTGAAGGTTGGCAGCGGTCGTCCACCCCCCCTCGCTCGTCAGGTCCAGCAGCAGCAATCCGCGGGCGGCCTCGTCTGCAGGAGTGTCAGCTTGATCAGTGAGATAGGTGACATAAAGGTCTCCAGGCACCCGGGGGGGCCCTGGAGCAGTTCCCCCCGTTCCTTCGACCAGTTGATCGATGACATCGCCGATGTTGTTGGCGTCGTCAAGCGTGATGTAATGGACCTCTTGACCGGAGAGCGTGACCTTGAGATCGGACCTGAGGTCGAGGCCGGTAACGGAATCAGGTAGAACGCCCGTGATTCCCAGGTCCGCCGCTGTTCCTGTGCCGGTTAAGGCAAAGGTCGACGTCGACGGTGCCTCCAGTGTGAAAAGGAGTTTTCCCGTCGTGGAGCTGGCGACCATCTCGAATCCCAGGGACACTGTTCCACCGCCCTCATAAGCACTTAATCCCGTGCCATCCAGGGGGGTACCATCCAGTTCCCCCAGGGTAAGCGTCGTGCCGTTAATGGCCGTGATACTGAAAAATCTGCGGCTCTCGTCTGTGTCGTTCAGTTCGTCCATTCCCGTCACGTTCGCGATCTTGATCGGCATCCCGACCTGGAACTCGCTTACCTCCGCGAGCGTGACTTCAACCGGGCTCGTCTGCGTTATCCCGGTGATCGGGCGGCGGTAATTATCGAAATTGGCATCAATCGCCAACTGCACGTCGGCACTGAGATCCAGCACATTCCGGTTTCCGGACGTCCCTGTCTGTGGAATGGGGACCGTGCTGGTCT
>JAPYUD010000436.1:0-3501 GCA_029936215.1 Pirellulaceae bacterium
GCACTGGCGAACCCGGATACCAATCCCGAAGATCGCGACACGCCCACAACACCCACCAACGTAGAAAATGAGCTGGACAGCCAATCGGATGACAGCAGCGGCACAGAACAAGCAACCAAGAACAACAAGGCCAAGAGGACCATGTCCTCCCTGCTCAAGCAGCACGGCACCTTCAGTTTCCCCTTCCTGGCGGATCCCTCCCAGATCTTTGGTCTGCTGCAGGGAAAAACTGCCACGCTCGTGCAGTACGACATCAAGCCGCTCACGCTGGAATTCAACTTTTCCCGCTTCTTCCCCATCTACGGCCCGCTGGGAGTATCCGTTGGACTCAATGCCAGCGTTACATTTGATTCGGCAGTCGGTTACGACACCTCCGGCATCCAGCGTTTTGTCGATACCGGAGCGAGGAATCCCGTCTACCTGCTCGATGGGTTCTATATCGATGACAGCCCACAGGCGAACGGTGTCGACGATCCCGAGCTGGTTTTCAATGCTGCGCTGACTGCTGCAGCCGAGCTCAACCTGGGAATTGCTAGTGCCGGTGTTCGTGCCTCGCTCGGTTTCAGAATCGAGTTTGACCTGTTCGACCCCAACCGGGATGGCAAGGTGCGAGTCAGCGAGCTGATCGGTAACTTTACCAACCAGACCTATGCTCCAGGGGCAGGTGCCGCCCTGGCACCCCTCGCCATTTTTGACGTCCGCGGAGAAGTCTATGCGTTGCTGGATGCCTACTTGAACATACACTTCCTTTTCTTTACCGCCTCCTTCGAGTTCCCCATCTACGGCCCAGTGACGCTGCTCGATTACTCGATCGACTTCTTCCGACCTCCCATCTTCGCCACCGAACTGGATGACGGGGACCTGCTGGTCCATACAGGGAAGTTTGCCGAGCAGCGGCTTCTGGGAATTGCCACCGATGTGGCGGAAAACATTGAAATTAGAGCGACCTCGTCAAACGGCGTGGCGACAGTCAGCTTCCGGGCACTCGATAATGCACTGGGATCGGATGCAACTACGTTCGTCCGGGATTACACCGTTTCTTCCAACCATCGAATCTTGATCGATGGCGGACTGGGGGATGACCGTTTCGATCTTAGTAATTTCAATGCCCCCGGAATCCAGCTGGTGATTGATCTTGGTGTGGGGGATGACGTCGTACTGGGTGCCGGCGCGAACACGCTGGGGATCACCAACGTGTTTAACATTTTCAGGGGCCAGGAAGGGGACGACACGATTTATGGAACGGGAGGTGCCGACCTGATTTTCGGAGGTCCCGGCAAGGATAGCATCTACTCACTTGCCGGGCCGGATCTCATTTTTGGTGACAATGGTGAGCTGGCGCGATATTCCCTCGCTGCCGGCATCCGCAAGAACAGCGACGATGGCGACATACTCCACGGGGGAGATGGCGATGACATCCTCTTCGGCGGTGGCGAAAAAGATATTCTCTATGGCAACGACGGAAATGACCTCCTGATCGGAGGCGGCGCCGATCTCCTTTTCGACGAGGAGATCGCTTATCCAATTGCAGGCGTCCCCAGTCGTCTTGAACCAGACACCGCTTTTCAACTGGTCGCGAACCTGCTGCCGCTGGAATTGGACGGTGCCAAGCAAACCGAGTCCGCCCTGGAAGCCTCTGCCGGTGACACGCTGTTTGGTGGCGCCGGCAATGACATCCTGATCGGCACCGCAGGACCTGACATCCTGTACGGCGGCGATGGTCGTGACACCGTGATCGGTAACAGCGGCCCTGACGACATCCAGGGGAATGACGATTCGGATATCCTGTTTGGCGACAAGGGAATGCTGACCGAAATCGTGGCCAAGAACACCTCCACGGGAGGCTCGGTTACGGTACTCACCGATTCCGCAGCCAGCTTCCAGACAAACGGGGTTCGGACCGGCGACTTCGTTCGCAATCGCGTGACACAAGAGTTCTCACGAATCCTGACAGTCCCCAGTGAAACAGAGCTGACGCTGGAAGCCTCCAGCACGAATGCGAGCTGGACCACTACGAATTACTCGATCTTCCGTGCCTCGGCACCTGCCGGCGGCGTGGCCGACCTGCTCGATGGCGGCCTGGGAGACGACCTTCTACTGGGTGGGGATGGTTCCGATATCATGCAGGGCGGCCCTGGAAACGATGAACTCCAGGGAGGTGCCGGAGCCGACTTCCTGTTCGGTGACAGTGGCACGATGATCACTGTGCCAGGCGGCCGCCAGGAAGCAAGTCCCACCGATCGTGCCGATGATGGTAACGACACGCTGCTCGGGCAGGGAGAAGCGGACAAGCTGTTCGGAAACGGCGGCATCGATGTGCTCGATGGTGGCATCGGTTCAGACCAGATCATGGCTGGCCCCGGGGATGATGCCATTTTCGCGACCAAGGGAGATGATTACCTTGATGGCAATGATGGAAATGACACCTACCGAATCACCTTCCAGGGGGGAAGCAATCCATCGCTGGTAACGGTCAATGACACTGGCGGCCTGAGTGGCATTGACCTCTTCTACACCAGCGGAACAATATTTGCCGATGAATTCCTGCTGCGAACCAACTCGGATGGCTCTATCGCCTTTGTCGCCCTCGTGAAGGTAACCAAGACAACGGTCACCGGTGATCCCCAGGTCCTGAAAACAGGAGTGGGAGATATCGAGCGGATCGACTACCGCGGTGTGGAAAGAATTGTCATTAACGGGGGGGCTGGAGATGATTACTTTGCCTCGGACGACACCGCCTCGGAAGTCACCCTGAACGGCGAAACGGGTGACGACCGATTCCAGGTTGGACAACTTTTCCGTACGGCCCGAACCGAGGTGAACGCCCGGATTGCTTTCCAGGACCAGTTCGCAACCATCCAGACCACGCGAGGTTATCTCTCCAACGGGATCAGTTCCCCGATGACCATCAACGGCGGCTTGGGCGAAGACAATTTCGTCGTCTATCACAACCGCGCCGTACTGACGCTGAATGGAGACCAGGGAGATGACATCTTCGAGGTCCGCGCGTTTGCACTGGTCGGGTCCCAGGAACCCCAGCGAGAACGCACCGATGTCACCGGCGGGGCCGGTGCCGATCTCGTACAGTATGCCATTAACGCCCCCGTGAACATCAACGGCGGTGACGGCACGGACACGCTGGTCGTGGTGGGGACGGAATTTGGAGACGACTTCGTGATCACCGAAAACGGGGTGTTCGGAGCCGGCCTGACGATCAACTTTGTCAATATTGAGATACTGCGCATTGACGGTGCCGAGGGGAATGACCGGTTCTTTGTCCAGAGTACCAAGGAGACGTTTCTCACGGAGATCTTTGGTGGACTGGGAGAGGACACGTTTAACATGTCCGGGGATACCCCACCGGTTGTCAGCAACGACTTGCTCGGACACAGCGGAATTGTCACCCATAGTATTGAGAGCACGGATTCCCTGTTCGACGGACAGAGCATCTTTGGACTCTCCGCCAATGGTGCCGACAATGATGAACCGGCGATTGTCCTG
>JAPYUD010000437.1:0-3496 GCA_029936215.1 Pirellulaceae bacterium
CAGCCAGGGAGAGGGCGGTGGAGGTAAAATCACTCTCTTCCAGTGGTGGCCGATGAGTGCGGATTTTCCAGTGACCATCCTGCTGGCGGTTGTGGTGCAGGTACTTCACCAGCAACTCGCTCACCCGTGGACTATCAGCCCCATCCGCCGCCAGTTGCAGGGCCGCATAAGCAGCCGTGTACGGGCCCCCGGGCACGCCACTCCCCTTCTCCAGTTGCTCGCCCCGCTTGAGGAAGAAGGCGGCTGTGAATTCGCTTTGCCACTCCACTCTGGAACGATCGACATCAAATCCCCGGCTCGCCGCCAGGGAAATGGCCATCGACGGCAGTGCCTGGTGGTGACAGGAAAAACAGTCTCGCTGGTCGGTGTAGGTGGCAGCCGTCTGCTGAAGCAGTTCCAGGCTGCGAGTGATCGCGTTGGAAACCCTTTCACGATCCGCCCCGGACACGAACGATGGCATCACCAGCAGTACCCCGGCAAGGAGTACCGACCGGTGCCGACGCAAGGAGGATACGCAGATAGCCACGGTATTTCACTTCCCCCTGCTCATAATCCACCGCCGCATTTGCACCAGAGCGACCGGTTTTCAACTATGGTAGCATGATCGCCGGGGATCACACCTCCCCCAGGGAACCAAGACCCTCCGGGAGTACTCTTCGGAGATGAACTCATGAGATCGGCAAAACGACGGCTCCGCTGCGGCAGGGCGTGCTGCACTGGAATGATCTTTTTTCTTCTCGCGACTGGCATCATGACCGAACCCATCAACAAAGTGACCGGGCAGACAGCGACTGCCAAGCCCGGGTTTGACCGGCCCACCGGGCCGCCACACCAGGCCCGTTCGGTGGTGGTGGCCAGGCACGGGATCGTGGCGACCAGTCACCCGCTGGCAGCCGAGGCCGGGCTCGACATCCTCAAGGCAGGAGGAAATGCCGCGGATGCGGCGATCGCCGCCAATGCCATGCTGGGAGTGGTCGAGCCGATGAGTTGCGGCATCGGTGGTGACATGTTCGTAATCTACTGGGAAAACGCCACTGGCAAGCTCCACGGGCTCAACGCAAGTGGCCGCAGTCCACTGAAGATTTCCCGGGAACTTTTTTCCGAGCAAGGGATACAGCAGATCCCCGTGGAAGGACCACTGAGCTGGTCCGTGCCGGGCTGTGTAAGCGGCTGGGGGGAACTGCATGGACGTTTTGGCAGCCGGCCTCTCCAGGAGATCCTGGCAGCGAGCATCCAGACGGCCGACGAGGGGTTTCCTGTCACCGAGGTGATCGCGTCATACTGGAAAGGAGCCGAGGAGTCACTTGGACGCTGGCCTGATTCTGCAAGCACCTTCCTGATTGACCGGGAAAGAACCCCCCGGTTCGGCGAGATCTTCCGAAATCCTCGCCTGGCCCGTTCTTACCAGCTGATTGCCGAACAGGGACCCGATGCCTTTTACCGGGGCAGTATCGCCAAGCGAATTGTCGCTTTCAGTGAACAGAATGGTGGTCTCTTCTCGATGAAGGACTTTCGCAGCCACCGGGCGGAATGGGTAACGCCGGTCTCCACCTCGTACCGCGGTTACGATGTCTGGGAACTCCCTCCCAACGGCCAGGGGATCGCCGCTCTCCAGATTCTCAATGTGCTGGAGAACCATGACGTCGCCAGCATGGGCCACGGCAGTGCGGATTTCATCCACCTCTTCACAGAGGCCAAGAAACTCGCATTCGCTGACCGGGCGAGGTACTACGCGGACCCCGCCTTCGAAGACCTTCCCACCGAGGCCCTGATTTCCAGGCAGTACGGGATTGAGCAGAACAAGCGAATCAACATGCAGCGAGCGGCTGAGGACGTACCGGCCGGCGACCCCCGGCTCCAGCAGGGGGATACTGTCTACCTGACCGTGATCGACAAGGACCGAAATTGCTGTTCCTTTATCCAGAGCAATTATTTCGGTTTCGGTTCCAAGGTGACGCCCGCCGATGTCGGCTTCGCCATGCAGAACCGCGGGGCCCTGTTCGCGCTGGACGACGAACACCTCAATCGACTGGAACCTGGAAAACGCCCCTTCCACACGATTATTCCGGCCATGGTCACCCACGACGGCAACCCTTTTTTCTGCTTTGGTGTGATGGGGGGTGACATGCAGCCCCAGGGACACGTGCAAGTCCTGGTCAACCTGATCGACTTCAAGATGAACGTGCAGGCAGCAGGAGATGCCGCCCGCGTGCGGCACGTCGGCAGCGCCACCCCCACCGGGCTGGAGGCCAGTGGCGTGGGAGTCATCAACGTGGAGTCGGGGATCCGTGAGGCGGTCATCGAGGAACTCATCTCCCGTGGGCACCAGGTGCAGCGTTCCGAGGGTGGATTTGGGGGTTACCAGGGAATCCTCATCGATCCTGTGAACGGTGTCCTGCACGGGGGAACCGAATCTCGCAAGGATGGAGCCGCAGCGGGATACTAAGGTCCTTTCAAACACGAGGGAGAGACAATCACCATGACCACGACCAGACGCCATTTCCTCAAGGGAGCTGCTGCTGTCTCGCTGCTGCCAGCGGTTCACACCAGTGGCAGTGCCCTGTCAGCTACAGCCGACGGCAAGATCATCGCCGGACAGATTGGCACGCGGCATGCGCATGCCTCGGGCAAGGTCGGAACGATGCGCAAGTTCGCCGACAGCTACGATGTTGTGGGGGTTGTCGAGCCGGACAGGGAAAGACGCACGCAGCTGGAAAAGCAGGACGCCTACAAGGGCGTGACCTGGATGACGGAAGAACAGCTTCTCAACACAGCAGGCCTGCAACTGGTCTGCGTGGAAACCGAGGTCAAGGATCTGCTCGATACCGCCGAAAGGTGCGTGGCGGCAGACCTTCATATTCACCTGGACAAACCCGCGGGAGAATCGTATCCGCAGTTCACACGACTGGTCGGCGAGGCTCGTCGACGCAAACGGGTGATCCAGATGGGCTACATGTTCCGCTACAATCCTGGCTTCGAATTCCTCTTCAAAGCGATCAGAAAAGGTTACCTCGGCCAGATCTTTGAAGCGCACACGGTGATCAGCAAGACAGTAGGGGATGGCACCCGGGCGCAACTGGCCCGTTATCCGGGGGGCACAATGTTCGAACTGGGTTGCCACGTGATCGACTCCCTGATTCATGCCATCGGGGTCCCGGACAAGGTGACAAGCTACACGCGGCGAACCCGGCCCGAGAAAGACAACCTGGCCGATAACCAGCTGGCTGTTTTCGAGTATCCCCGGGCAACTGCGACAGTCCGCAGTGCCCTGGTGGAAGTCGACGGCGGCCGTCGCCGGCAAATCGTGGTCTGCGGTGACGAGGGAACGATTGCGATCCGTCCGCTCGAACCTCCCACTCTCTCACTCACTCTTTCCCAGCCGCATGGGACGTTTCCCAGGGGAACCCGGGACGTGGAATTACCGCAACTTGGAGGACGTTACGATGGCGACTTCAAGGACCTGATTCGTGTCTTGCGAGGGGAAAAAGAGCTCGAA
>JAPYUD010000438.1:0-3485 GCA_029936215.1 Pirellulaceae bacterium
CCATGAAACGTACTGGACTGCACTGCCGGTTCAAATTCGACTCCCATTTCTCGGGCGTGGCTCACGACCGCTTCTGCCAGCGGGTGGCGACTTGTCAATTCCAGGGCAGCTGCCACCTCGAGCAGCTCCGATTCGTGTACCCCTTCCGCGGCCACCAGCTGCCGGACCACCGGCTGGCCCTCTGTCAGCGTGCCCGTCTTGTCAAAGGCAAACGAGTCCAACGTAGCAATCGCTTCCAGGTATTGCCCACCCTTGACCAGGATCCCTCGCCGAACGGCAGAGGTAAGCCCCGCGACAATCGCCACCGGGGTGGAAATGACCAGCGAGCACGGGCAGGCAATTACCAGGACGACAAGGCCGTTATAAAACCACTGGTCCCAGGAGAGGCCGAAAAGGAGTGGCGGAAAAAGCATGACACCGAGGGCCAGGGCCATCACCAGGGGGGTGTAACGACGTGCAAAACCATCAATCCATTTCTCGATCGGTGCCCGACGAGCCTGGGCCTCCTCCACCAGTCGCAAGGTGCGAGCCAGGATCGATTCACTTGAATGGCGGGTGACTTCCAGCTGGATCGTGGATTCCACATTCAGCGTTCCGGCAAAGACCTCATCTCCCTTACTCCGACCAACCGGGAGAGACTCGCCGGTAATCGGTGATTGATCCAGGTGGGTCTCTCCCTGGATGATAATTCCGTCAAGAGGAACGCGTTCTCCGGACCAGACTTCCACTCGTTGGCCAGGCACAACCCGCTGCACCAGGATCTCCTTGACCTGCCCACCTGGGTTTTCCAGGCACCTGGCAACTCGTGGCGTCTGCTGGACCATTCCCTCGATTGCATCACGAGCCCGGGATATCGTCCTCTGTTCAATCCAAAGCGAAAGGGCAAACAGGAACGTGACCGTGGCCGCTTCAAACCACTGCCCGATCGCCACGGCCCCGCTGACAGCAATAATCATCAGCAGGTTCATATCCGGCCGCAGGCACCGCAGGGCGGTCAGGACGCGAGGGAAGAGGTGCACCAGGCCAGCGGCAATCGATATCGAGAGCAAGGCGACACTGGCAGTATCCGGTGACTGGCCGATGAAGCCTCGCAGTCCCTGCCCCAGGTTGGTCAGCAGGTGGAGAAGGACTGCGGCGAGGAGGAAAAAACACGAGGCCAACGTCATCCAGCTGCGGCCATGCTGCTGCCAGGCACCAGGTGTGGAAACCTGGAAATCATCGTCCCAGGGCTGGGCTGTCATTCCAGCCCGGGCCAGCATATCGACCAGTTCCTCGCCGCTTAATAGCTGGGGCCGGTAGCGGACGTTAAGCCGGTGATGAAAAACGTCTGTTTCCAACTGGATCACGCCAGCATGCCCCTCGAGCAACTGGCGAATCAGGAGTACTTCATCAGGGCAATCCAGCTCACCGACACGAAAACTGGACCACCGAATAGATTCTGCTGTGCCCACAGGCAGAGATCCTCGTACTGAATGTCCCCTGAAATCCTCTCGCATTCCACGATCGCTTCGCAGAACCCAATTATAGGAGATCAACGGGTCAGAGACGAGTTCGGCAGATGATGCCCTGCACCGCTTCGACCCGCCCGACAAATCCATTAGGATAAGCAGGTAGACTGTTTAATCGCTCTGGCAGGACAGTAATGAGTAAAGCAACTTACAAAGATGCGGGCGTCGACCTGGACATTTACAGGCAATCAATGGCACGCTTGCCACGGTTGATGCAGCGAACCTTCACGCCTCGGGTGATGGAACTGGAGGGTGGCTTCGCCGGGCTCTTCCAGGTCGACTTCAACCAGGGGCTGTTTGCCCGCACCTACAAGCAGCCGGTTCTGGTCTCCGGGACCGATGGAGTGGGAACCAAGCTGCAGGTTGCCAAGCGAACGGGGATTCATGACACGATCGGAATTGACCTGGTGGCGATGTGTGTCAACGACATCATCTGTTGTGGAGCCGAGCCACTTTTCTTTCTCGACTACGTTGCCATGTCCCAGGATGACCCGGAACGACTTGAACAGATCGTGCAGGGAATCAGTGATGGATGCGTGCATGCCGACTGTTCTCTGCTGGGTGGAGAAACCGCGATCATGCCGGATCTGTATCGCAAGGGGGACTACGACCTGGCAGGCTTCTGTGTCGGTATTGTTGAAAAAGACGACCTGATCGATGGCTCGCAAATGGAGCCAAGTGACGTGGTGATTGGAGTCGCCTCCAGTGGTCTGCATTCCAATGGTTTTAGCCTGGTCCGCAAGATCGTCTTTGATATTGCCGGCCTCACGGTAAGAAGCCGGGTGGAGGAATTTGGAAAGTCGGTGGGCCAGATCCTTCTCACACCAACTCGAATTTATTCCCAGCCGATCCGCAGGATCCTCAAGCACTACACGGTCAAGAACGTCGTCCACGGGATTGCCCATGTGACCGGGGGCGGTATCCAGGAGAACCTGGAACGAATCATTCCCGGGGGAGTGCACGCCGAACTGGCCCGTGACAGCTGGGACATCCCGCCCGTGTTCAAGTGGATCCAGCAGCTTGGCGATGTGGAGAACGAGGAAATGGACCGCGTCTTTAACCTTGGCATCGGCCTGGTCCTGGTGGTCAGCAACTACTATGCCGACAACATCCAGCGGATCCTGAAGCGCGAGGGCCTTGAGAGCTGGAAGCTGGGTGAGATCAAGAGTGGCGGTTCCGGTGCCAGCTGGTCCTAGCCACCTGGCTCCCCGGCAGCTGTCTCGGTGCCGGCCGTCTTCGGGATCGTCTCTTTGAGCTTCTTGATAAACGCGCCTGGCGAGGTAAACACGCCATTCATCAAGATTGGCTGATTGGGCCGCCCGGCCGGGAAGATCGCATAGAAGGGAATCTGCCTGGACGGGTTACCCAGGCTGATCAGAAGCTCGTCAATCTCCGGCCAATCGGATTTTTTTGTCTTGTCCGCTTTCATCATCACGATGTCATTGGCCTCGACAAAGACCTTCATTTTCTCCACGTTCAAGGCGACCGCCTCGTTGGTCTTGCAGGTCAGTCACCAGTCAGCCGTGAAATCAATAAAGACTGTCTTTTGTTGAGCGGTGAGTTCTGTCAATCGGTCAACGGAATATCGCTCCCACTGCAGTTCGCCAGTAGGATCTACCGGTCCGGTCGGCTCGTCAGAATTATCGAGACGGGTCGCCACTTCACGGTCCACAAGTTGCTTGAAACGGGATTCCATTATTCCACCGAGTGCCGCTTCACTGAACATCAGCCAACCCACCAGGGCAGAAAATAACCCGCCCTCCACCAGTGCCCTCATGCGAGCAGCTCGACCACGGGTTAACGGTACTTTTCCATACCACCAGCAGGCTCCCCAGAGAGCAAACAGGAAACCGATCAGCGGAACGACCATCTGCAAGGAGACCGTGGCGACAATCGTTAGCAGCCAGACGACCGTTCCCAGCAGGACAAATCCCATGATGTGCTTGAATGTCTCCATCCAGGCCCCCGGTTTGGGCA
>JAPYUD010000439.1:0-3481 GCA_029936215.1 Pirellulaceae bacterium
CCATCATGATCAAGGATGGAGCCAGGATGGAACTGCGAACGAAGTTTGATGAATTCCATGCCCATCAATGTGAGGTTCACAGGGAATTGAAGGCACGGAAACATGACGAGCTGACATCGTTGTGGCTCTGTCGGCCGTGTGAAAGAGAGCTGCGACGTTTGCGCGAGGAAAGGCAGGAGCCGACAGCCGAAAGGCTCGTGGCAGAGCTGAAGAAAAATGTCAAAACTGAGATGCTCACCTCAGATGAAAAGCAGAAGAACTCAGCTCGACGCTGGGGGACATGGGCTTCCTGCCTGATGATCTCTCGCTGGGGAGACCTGGCCCTTCAAAGTACGGCGTTCCAACAGGATCAGGGCGATCAACCCGGAGTCAAATACCTGACTGCCTACGGTGACAACTATGATGACCCGACAGAAGGACGGCTGAACAAGGAGTTTGTGGAAGGAGTTCGAACCCGCAGCAGGCGGGTCTTGTTCGGAATCTATTTCGGCCTGGTCATTTCAACCATCTGGGTTCTCAAGCTCCAGGTCCGCCGAAAACCGAAACCGGATCCCGAGAACGACTAGTGCTGGCAAAGCGCTGCCGCCAGACTGCAACCTCTCACGGACCAACCGCGTGCCAATAGTTTCTTGCCGGCAAGCCCTGGGGTAAACCGAAGTAGTTCACATTTGTCAGGTTGGGAACCCTACTTCTTATCGGGTTCCCTGGTGTTGCCGCCCGAGTTGCCGAGCACGCGGAAGTTCCGGTTCACTGGCTTTAATTCAAAGGACTTGCCAGAAAGTTCTTCCAGCCGCTTCTTTTGTTCCTTTGTCAGCACGTCCTCGAGGATCTTGTCCTGGGACTCGCGGCGCATCCGCTGGTATTCTGCCGCCAGCTTGCGGTTCTCCTCGAGCGCCTTCTGACGCATCTGCTGGATCTGCTCGTCGGTAATTCCCAGCACCTTGGCCAGCTGGGGATTCTGCAGGGCATAGGTTCCCTGTGTTTTTACCTGTAACTGGTACTGGATCTGGTCAAGGCGTTTCTTCTGGTGGGCAAGCAGGATCCCTGTAAATTCTTTTTCCATGTTCTGGCGGTGAACCTCGATCATCTCCCGGTAAAACTCGCCGCGTTTTTCAGGAGCGACCTGCTGCATCTCCTTGTAGATTTCCTGTGTGTGTTTTGTCGAACTTGCCCTCACCTCGGCAATCTGCTTGAGCTGGCCCTTCGACAGATCCAGTTCCTCCTGGACCTGTTGCAGCGCCAGCATGTACTGCGGCGTGTATCCGCTCTGGTAATAGTAGCCAGCTGTTGCAGTGCGAGCCTGCCCCCCGCTTCCCTGCACAACAAGCACTGTCTCTTCCTGGGCACAGACAGCGGTCGCAAACAGAAAAACAGTAATCAGTGAACTGGCGATTTTCATCATCTCTCCTGGAATCGATTGGGGGCTGGTGATTACTACATTGTATGTGCGATGGATGAGCTGATCGAGAGTGGATTCGCAGGCCGGAACCTGTCACCTGGTCGGATTCGTGTTCCTGGGTCTCTCTACAGCGCGGCCTGGAAGCTGATCCGGCGTGATCTGCACTTCCTCGATAAGCGACTCGACCGTCCTGCGGGCCCGGGCAACCTCGCCAGCGTAGCGAGGGTTCCCGGCCAGGTTGGTCATCTCCCGTGGATCTTCCCGTAGATCATAAAACTCGAAGTCGTCGGTGCCGGGGAAAAGGGCCAGCTTGTATCGCTCGGATCGCATGCCCCAGTGAGGATGGCCGCCGGCCCAGTAGGCGTACCAGATCGCCCTGCGCCAGTTGCCGGGAGTCTTGCCCGAGAGCAGCGAGTTGATCGATCGACCCTGCATACGAGCGTCCGGCTCCAGGCCGGCGTACTCCAGCAGTGTCGGTGCAAAATCGACGTTGCTGACCAGGTCCCGGTTCACCGTGCCCGCCTTGATCCGCGCGGGGTACCGCACGATCAGTGGCATCTTGAGCGACTCCTCCAGGATCAATCGCTTGTCATAAAGGCCGTGCTGGCCCAGCCAGTAACCCTGGTCCGAGGTGTAGACAATCAGTGTCTCGTCCTTGATCCCCTCCGCCTCCAGGTAGTCAAGCACGCGGTGGATGTTCTCGTCAATCGCCGCCACGCAGCGGATGTACTTGTGGACCATGTGCTGGTAGGCCGCGGAGGTCCTGGACCTGTCGCTCCCATCATGCGGCCACATCGGTGGCACCTTGTCCTGCTCGTGCCGACCAAAGTAACCGTGGTTGTGCAAGAGGTGCCAGCGGTGGGGAGCCTTCAGCAGCGGGCTGCTGGCGGCCAGGTCCTCGTGCAGGCTGGCCGGTTCGGGGACCAGCCTGTCGGCAAGTAGCTTTTCGTGACGCTCCGGGTAATCGTATGGATGGTGGGGGCCCTTGAAGTGCAGGTTCAGGCAGAAGGGTTTCTGTCGGTCCCGTTCTTTCAGCCATCCAAGCGCGAGATCGGTGTAGACGTCGGCGTAGTAACCCTGGTGCCTGGTCTGGGAGCCATCGGTCCGGGTGAAGCTGGGATTGACGTAGGAACCCTGGCCCCTGGTGACGGCAAAAAAATCCATCCCCCGCGGCATGTGCTTCATGTGCCACTTGCCCACCACCGCCGTCTGGTAGCCGGCCTTCTGGAGCTGGCGGTTGTAGCTGGGCGCATCCTCCCGCAACGAGCAATTGAGCGTCAGGCCGCCGTTGGTGTGCGAGTACTGGCCGGTGATGATCGAGGCGCGGCTGGGTGAACAGATCGAGTTGCAGCAGCAGACATTGGTAAACCGCATTCCCTCGGCAGCCAGGTTGTCGATCGTGGGGGTCTGCACGTACTTCTTCAGCCATGAACCATAGGCCCCGATCCCCTCCAGGGCGTGATCGTCCGAGAGGATAAAGAGGATGTTCGGCCGCTTCGGATCCGCCTCTGCCGCCCGGGCAGAACGTACCGGCAGCAGGATCGCGAGAAAGCAGGTGAATAGCAGCAGTCGATTGTGCATGGTGTCCCTGGGGAAAGGGTGAGTTCTTTACTTGAGCTGCTGCCGAACAAACTCGGGGAGCCGTGGGTGGATGTTGACGTTTGGCCTGTCGTTCTGCAGCCTGGGGCCGGGTGTACTGCGGCCCGCCTCGATCTGCTGGCGCAGCAGCTGGACCATTTTCGCTACCCGCTCCGGGTGGCTGGCTGCCAGGTTATGGTCCTCGTGCACGTCACTGGCGAGATTAAAAAGCTGCACGAAGGGGGCCTGCACGAGGTCGGCCCGCGTGGGAGACCTGCCGAACTGCTGGATCGCTTTTTTCCAGGCCTCGTCGGCTGTCGGTTGATTGCCATAGCGGCCCAGCCCGCCGCTGCCGGGGCAGAGGCAGAGTTTCCAGTCGCCATCCCGGATCACATAGGGGCCGACCGACTGCATGACCAGGTTCTGACGGGTTCCTTCGGTCCTCGGTTTCTCCAGCAGCCGGGCAAAGCTGATCGAGTCGGGCCCATTCGCTGGATCCAACTC
>JAPYUD010000440.1:0-3465 GCA_029936215.1 Pirellulaceae bacterium
GCTCATAACACCTCTCTCGGCGGCGACGTTTGTTTATGTCTCAGTGGCCGGCGAACAGGCTATTTCGATTTGGCAAATGGATGAAAACAGCGGTGGCCTGACACACCTTGCAAAAGTCGAGGTAGAGGGAGAGCCGGGATGCCTGACGACCGATCCTGCCCAAAAGTTCATGTTTGCGTCGCTGAGAACGGCTGGCAAGATTGCCAGCTTCCGGATTGACAGGGCAACAGGGGGACTCACACCGGTTGGCGTGATCAGTGCGGATGCGGATCCCGCTTACCTTGCGACTGACCGCACGGGACGTTTCCTGATGTCGGCCTACTATTTTGCCGGGCGGGTGGCCGTTCACCCGATCGGTGAGGATGGCTCGTTGGATGAATCGACCGGGCGTTGGACGGATACAGAAGACAAGGCCCATGCGATTGACGCCGATCCTACCAACAGGTTTGTTCTGGTGCCCCATACCGGTCCAAACGCCGTCTTCCAGTTTCGCTTCGATGCAAGCGAGGGTCTGCTCACTCCCTCCCATCCTGATCGTTTACAGCTGACATCGAAAACCGGACCCCGGCACCTTGCTTTTCACCCCCGCCGTCCCTGGGCGTTTTTTGACCAGGAACAGGCAAGTGCGGTGACCGCCTGTCGTTACTCCGTTCGCAAGGGGATCCTGACCGAGGTGATGACACTTCCGACAATTCCTGCAGATTTCAGCGGGAACAATTCCTGTGCCCACCTGGAACTTCATCCTACCGGGAGTTTCCTTTATGCCGCAAACCGGGGGCATGACAGCATCGCCATGTTCCAGGTTAACCAGCTGACTGGCAGGATCCGTGGTATCGGCCAGGTGCCCACCGAGAAGACACCCAGGTCCTTCAACGTGGAGCCCCAGGGCCGTTTCCTTTTTGCCGCCGGACAGGGTTCGGCGAAAGTGGCTGCTTACCGGGTCGACCTGTTGGAGGGTGGGCTGGAACGAATTGGCACGTATGACGTGGGGGAGAAACCCTGGTGGATCAAGGCAGTCCGTTTCAAGTAACTGGCAGGGGGGACGGTATGGACGATCAACAGATTTCAAACGAGGTGGGGACGAGATTGTTGTTCGAGAATGAGCGGGTCCGGGTCTGGGACCTGCAACTGGAACCGGGCGAGGCGACGGGGATGCATGCTCACCATTCGGATTACCTGTATGTCGTTATCGGCGATGGGCAGTTGCAGCGAAGGGACGCCGACGGGTCGTTGGGTCCGGTCAAGGAGATGGCCGATGGCGATGTGGTATTTCGAGACGTTTCGGACGAGGACGTGCACGAGGCGGTGAACGCGGGGCCGGGAGCCTGGCGTAACATCGTCGTGGAGCTCAAACAGTAATCCCTGGCTTGTTCATTCGGGTGTCCCTCCTGTGGTGAGAGGGCGTCTAGTGGACGCATCTTCGAACTTGAGAAGGTCATCATGAGCGACCGCCAGCCATACGTGCAGAAAGATTTTTCTGGCGAAGAGTTTCGCGCACGCCGGGAATCGCTTCTCGAGATGACAGGGAGGGAGGGGGTTGTCGTGTTGGCCGGAGCGGCCGCGACGGGTGCTTTTGATATGTTCCGCCAGACGAATGACTTCTATTACCTCTGTGGCGTGGAAGTGCCGCAGTCTTACTTGCTGCTGGATGGCAGAGACCAGTCCAGCACACTTTACCTGCCTCCACTCGACGAGAAACTCGAACGGAGTGAGGGAGCAGTCCTGACGTCAGAGGACGAGGGACTCGCACGACAGCTGACCGGGGTGGATCGCGTGGCATGCTACGACATGCTTTTTGACGATCTTTCCGGGGTCGAGCGAGCCTGGACTCCCTTCCAGCCAGGAGAACGCCGGCAGCAATGCCGCGACGTGGTGGCCCATGGCGTTCAGACGCGTCGGCAAGATCCCTGGGATGATTGGCAATCGCGCGAGGAGATGTTCGCTGCGACAATTCGTGAACAGGTTCCCGGGGTTGTCCTCCAGGACGTCTGCCCACTGCTTGACCAGCTTCGGGAGGTCAAGAGCGAGAATGAAGTCGCATTGATGAGAGAGGCGGGGAGACTGACAGCCGCGGCGGTGCTGACCGCGATGCACGAGACCCGACCGGGTGTCGTGGAATACCAGCTGGTGGCTCATGCCGAGAGGATCTTTGCCGATGGCGGTGCGAGTGGGGGTGCCTATCGGGCGATCCTGGCATGCGGTGAAAATATCTGGAATGCCCATTACTTTCGCAACAATCAGAACCTGCAAGACGGCCAACTTGTGCTGATGGACTATGCTCCTGATTTTCACGGTTATACAAGCGACATTGGAAGGATGTGGCCGGTTGGGGGAACCTATGACCCGCTGCAACGAGAGCTTTATGGTTTTATCGTTGAATACCACAAGGTCCTGATGGAGCATATTCGCCCGGGTGTCACAAGCGGGCAGGTGATGGAAGAGGCGGCCGCGGTGATGCAACCAATTATTGAATCGACCAGCTGGTCATCGGAGTCCTACCGGCAGGCGGCCCGGGAGACGCTTGCCTTTCAGGGGCATCTTTCCCATGGCGTCGGGATGGCCGTCCACGATGTAGGAGACTACCAACGACTTCCATTGCGTCCGGGGGTTGTGTTTGCACTGGATCCGCAGATGTGGGTTCCGTCCGAACAGATTTATATCCGTGTCGAGGACACGGTCGTGGTGACCGAGACCGGTATGGAAGTTCTTACCAGCGGGGTTCCCCTGGAACTGGACGAGGTGGAGCAACAGGTGGGGATTGCAGTGGCAAACCACGATTAGAATTTAACTTTCCGGCCTACCGCTTATATGCTCTCAGTATTCCTGACCTTGCTCCTGGGAAAAACGCATGAGTGCCTCCAGTCTGCCGCCGATCGGTGACCCCAGGGTACAACGCCTGACATCGCTTGATGCGCTGCGCGGGTTCATCATGGTGATGCTTGGCAGCAGCGTGTTTGGCCTTCATCGCGTGGCGGTGAATATAGGGGAGAGTGGCATCTGGCCGCTGATCAAGTTTCACACCGAGCATGCCGCCTGGGAAACAAACATGGGCTGGATCGGGGTTTCTTTCTGGGACCTGATCCAGCCGCTCTTCATGTTCATGGTCGGCGTGTCGCTACCGTACTCGTACGCCGCCCGCAAACGAAAGGGACAATCGGACAGTCAGGTCCTTTTGCACACACTCTGGCGTTCCCTGGCCCTGGTGATGCTTGGCGTGTTCCTGGCATCCACCGGTTCTTCCCAGACGCGATTCGTGTTTACCAATGTGCTTGCCCAGATCGGGCTCGGGTACACCTGCCTGTTCCTGCTGGTGCGGGCAAGGCCGGTGATCCAGGCTTCCACGATCGGGGTGATCCTCACCGGTTACTGGTTATTTTTCTTCCTGCATGGTGGCAGCGATGGACTTGTCCTTCCTGAATCGGCCAGCCACGTGATGGAGGCTCCCTTCCAGCAGTGGTCCAAGAA
>JAPYUD010000441.1:0-3462 GCA_029936215.1 Pirellulaceae bacterium
GTGTTGCCATGCCGATCAAGACTCACCAGGACGAAAAGCCGGCGCTCAATATGACGCCGATGATCGATATCCTGTTCCTGCTGATCATCTTCTTCATGGTCGGTACCAAGTTCACCGAGATTGAACGCAAGATCGACCTGGAGGTCCCGGAGGTCTCCGATACGCAGACTCCCGAGACTCCCCCGCAGCACAAGATTATCAATGTCTTTCGCGATGGAAGCGTGACGCTTGATGAAGAGCAGATGGATTTAAAGCAGCTCGAGAGCCGTCTTGCCAGCCTTCGCCAGCAGTCGAGTTCCCTCTCGGTGATCATTCGCGGGGATGCGGAAGGGGCCTTCCAGAACGTGGCGAGTGTCTTGAGTGCCTGCCGACAGGCCGGGGTGAGCGACCTGGGCGTCTCGGTGCGGATGGCACGGAAGGATGAATAGTCCATGGCCAGCAGCCCCATACTCCTGATCGCCGTGAACTGGCTGCAGCTGCCGGGGCTGAGTCCCACGGTGGGCGCGATCGTGTGGGTCGGGATGGTGATCCTGGCCATCGCGCTTCTGGTGCTTTCCTGGACAGGGCTGGGACAGGCCAAGCCGCTGACCAAGTGCCTGGTTCTGTCGGTGTTTGCACACATCCTGCTGATGATCTATGCCTACGGCACCCGGATGCTGGCGCCGGAGGGCCCGATCGGACCGGAACAGGAGTTCCATGTCAACCTGGTCATGGAAGAGGAACTGCCGGGCGAGGAACCGACCGAGCTGGTGGAACCGAAGGAAGTGGTGAGCATCCAGGAGGACGAGGTCCCCAGCGATCCTGTCGAGCCGGTGGAAGGGGAGGTGCAGGTAGTGCAGGAGCAGCCGGTCGAGCCGCCGGTGCTGCCCGAGGAGATTCCGATCGAGGACCTGCTGCCAGACGTGGTGGAGGCGGATCCCACGCAGCAGGATCCGGAGGAGCAGCCACAGGTGGCCGAGCCGGAGGAGCTTGTCCAATCGGTACCCGGGGAGGAACCCCAGCTGACCGAGGTCGATCCTGATTCTGCCGACTCCGACGTTCAGAATGACCTGCCCGAACCGGAGCTGGTGGATCCTGCCGTGGTAGACTCGCCGCCGGAGCCTGCCAATATCGTGGAGTCGGAGGTGCCTGCCCAGCTCGCCTCGGTACAGAGAGTCGAGCCGGAGGAGACGTTCGATCTGCCGGAACTTGTGGTTCCGGAAGCCCCCCGGCGGAAAGGGGACGGAGAGGAACTGGCCGAGCTTTACCAGCAGCGGTTTGCCGCCAGCCGGGTGGAGATGGGACGCCAGTTTGGGCTGACC
Source organism: Pirellulaceae bacterium (assembly GCA_029936215.1). Lineage (GTDB taxonomy): Bacteria > Planctomycetota > Planctomycetia > Pirellulales > Pirellulaceae > SAT2750. The sequence goes on from JAPYUD010000441.1 coordinate 1,302, forward strand.
GATGAATCGGAAGCGGCCGTGCGGGCGGCGCTGGCCTGGCTGGTTCGAAACCAGGACGAGGATGGCCGCTGGGATGCGGATCGCCTGGAAGGGGGCCGGGAGGCAAATGTCTATGGCCATAGCCGCAACGGGGCCGGGACGGATGCCGACACCGGGATCACGGCGCTCTCGCTATTGGCACTGATGGCAGCCGGGCATACGCACCTGGAGGGATCGTATCGCAGGAGCGTGCAGCGGGGACTGGAGTACCTGCTGGCGAGCCAGGCGGGAAGTGGATCGCTGGCCGGCAGTGCCCGACTCTATGCCCGCATGTACTGTCACGGGATGGCACTTTTTGCAGTCAGCGAGGCTTACGCGCTGACGGGTGACCGGCGAATTCGCCCCTTCCTGGAACGAGGCCTGGCCTTCTCGATCGCCTCGCAGGACCCGGCCGGCGGGGGCTGGCGTTACCAGCCAGGAGATCCCGGGGACATGAGCCAGTTTGGCTGGCAGGTGATGGCGCTTGCCAGCGCCGAGAAAGCGGGCCTGGTGATCCCGGAGGCGACGAAGCGGCGGATGGAGAAGTTCCTGTTAAGCTGCTGTTCCGGGGATGCAAAAGGCCGTGCCGGTTACCGGCCAGGAAGCCGGCCGAGTGTAACGATGACCGCCGAGGCACTCGCCTGCCGGGGCTGGTTGGGTATGAATGACCCGGCGTCGATCCGCGAGGCAAGTGCTCTGCTGGCAACGGAGTTTCCCGGCGAGGGGCGAACGAACGTCTATTACTGGTATTACGGGACGCTCTCGCTTCATCGGGTCCAGGGAGAGGAATGGTCACGCTGGAACCGGGCCATGCAGGCCTCTTTGATCCCGCTGCAGCGGCATGGCGGGGACCTGGACGGCAGCTGGGACCCGGTTACGGTCTGGGGTTCCTACGGCGGCCGGGCCTACACGACTGCCATGGCGGCGCTCTGCCTGGAAGTCTATTACCGCTACCTGCCACTGGAAAAACAGGCTCTCCAGGGCGATTTTTCGTCTGCTCTCAGTCACGGATCGGAGAGCCCGGAGTAGCTCCCCTTTGACAGTCCGGCTGCCAGCAGAATAAAATAGTGGGAGTGAATGACAGCGGGCTTGTTCGCAGGCCAGGCTGTCGACACGAGCTGGTTCCTGTTGTGCCCATCCGGGCGACAACCCGCAATCGCCCGCTCGTACGGAAGAAAATGTTTTCCTGTACCCAACTCGTGTAACTAGAGGGCGAATCGATGCAGTATCTACTTGGAATTGGCATGCCGGGACTTCCCGAGATGCTGATCATCATGGTTGTCATCCTGGTGCTGTTTGGCGGCAAGCAGATTCCCAGCCTGATGCGCAATCTTGGCAAAGGTGCGACCGAGTTCAAGCGAGGCTTGAATGAACCCGACCGGCCTGCGGAGCCTGAGCCGGAAGCGGAAGAATCGGCGACCGAGCCGGAAGCGGGCGGTGGAGACGACGAGAAGAGCGAGTGATGCTTCTCGACAGTTAAACCACCTCTTGCCTTGATGATCGTATCACCCCTCACCGCTCGCGGCGGGTGTACCGGGGTGGAGGATTTGAATTCCTTCGAGAAAGCCTGGAGACCGCATGTTTGGAATGGGACCACAGGAGTTGCTCGTTTTCGGGGTGATTGCCATCCTGCTGTTTGGCAAGAAGCTTCCGGACGTTGCCCGCCGGGTGGGTGGCAGTTACAAGGAATTCCGCAAGGGGATGAACGAGGTGAAAACCTCGTATCGAGACACCACGTCAGGTTACATGGACGATGTCAACAACAACTACTCTGCTGGCAGCGGTTATGCCGGACAGGAAGAGAGCGGCCAGGGGGACTACGAGGAAGCGACGGCGCCGAGGTTTGAGCCACCGCCGGTTGAGCCACAGGTCGAGCAGGCAGCTGTGGCTGAAAAGAGTGCCGATGCGGCGGACGAGGCCAATGCGGACTGACTCTGGCGGTAGCGATTCTGTGCTTCTCAACGGCCCGCGGATGGATTACGCTGTTCTATCGGTGCTGCCGCCGGGGCTTTCCCTGGCAGGACGATTTTTGGGCGGCTAGCTCAGTTGGTTAGAGCGCTGCTTTCACACGGCAGAGGTCACAGGTTCAAATCCCGTGTCGCCCACTCCCCTCCCCTGCACGCTCTCGCACCCGGGTGCATGG
>JAPYUD010000018.1:0-18605 GCA_029936215.1 Pirellulaceae bacterium
CGTTAAGAGAGGTGAAACTGGGGAATTCCCTTGACCTTTAATTCTCCCGCTGCGTACTATCTACTAGATCGTCACCCAACAAGAAGGCACACCGCTTGATGATTTCCCGGGCTTACAACATCCTGTTCATCGCCCTCGTTGGTGGATTTCCTGCGCTTAGCAACATGGGCCTGGCCCCCTGCTGCACGTATGAGGCGAGTCCCGTCTACTCCTCGAGCTGTTGTCAGCACCTGGAAACTCCGGGAAGCGAGAATTCCCTTCCGCGTGGTCATCAAGAGACCTGCATCTGCAGCCTTGGTTTTTTTGCGATCCAAATTTCCAGCGTGAGCCCCGATGCCGAGTCATCGGGTTCTTTTTTCGACCTTTCCCTCTCGAATCCGATGGCGCCAGGTCAGCCGCACGTCAGGGGACTGTCTGCCAGCGATGCCTGCCCCAGCGGCCGGGCTCTGCGATTACAGATCTCCTCGCTGCTCTGCTAGGTCCTCTACTGACTCTCGATTGTTTCGTGCCGTGCATTCTGCCGGCATCGTCACGTGTCAGGCATTGTTCTTCTTTCCAGGTCAGCAGATGGTTTTTGCCGGTTTTTTACCGTGGGAATACGGAGTGCGAAACCTCTTTCGTCGACCGCTACGCAGTGGTTTGACCTGGCTCGGCTTGAGTACTTCCTGCCTGCTGATTCTTGTGGTAGTGGGTTTCATCCGGGGCCTGGAGAAAACGCTCACTGTCAGTGGCGAGGAGAACGTGGCGATCGTGCTGGCACTCGGGATGGGTGAGAACATCGAGTATTCCTCGATCCCGATGAGAACCTCCGATTTGCTTCGAGCAGAAATTGACGAGATTCGTCGTCGCCAGGGACGGGCTTACGTGTCACCGGAACTCTACCTGGGTACGCAGATGCGCGTGCAGGACGAACAGGAGGAAACGCTGGGCCTGGTTCGGGGAGTAACCAATTCCGTACTTCTGGTGAGACGGAAGGTGAGTATCCTCGCCGGGGCCTGGCCCGGGCCGGACGAGATCATGGTAGGTCGACTGGCGGCTGCCAAGCTGGGTGCCGAGCAGAGCCAGCTGGCGATTGGAAAGACGATTGAACTGGAGGGACGAAGCTGGACAATAAGCGGGCTCTTTTCCGCTGGAGGCTCGGTTTTTGAATCCGAGATCTGGTGCCGACTGGATGACCTGCAGCAGGCAATGAAACGCCAGGATTTGAGTATCGTGGCGGTGACTTGCCAGAGCGAGATGGATGTCCGGCAGGTCAATGCTTTCTGTAAACGCCGTCTCGACCTGGAACTCCAGTCGATGAGAGAGACTGATTATTATGGCGCACTCCAGAGTGATTATGGACCGGTTCGAATGCTGGCCTGGCTGATGGTTGCGCTTGTCTCCGGCGCTGGGGTTTTTGCCGGTTTGAACACGATGTACGGTGCGGCTCTGGGGAGGATTCGAGAAATGGCCACGCTCCAGACACTCGGTTTCGGGCGGCTGGCAATCGTCATCAGCCTGGTCCAGGAAGGCCTGCTGCTGGGAATGGCCGGGGCAATTATCGCGACCCTGTTTGCCATGGTCTTTGTCCATGGGCTGGCGGTTCGATTTACCATGGGAGCATTTCAACTGGATATTGACAGCATGGCGATCCTCGTCGGTTGTGGCACGGGGATGATGCTTGGTGTCATCGGTGCCCTGCCACCTGCCTGGCGGGTACTGAGCCTGCCTGTTGTCGAGGGACTCAAGGCAATTTGATCAACGAGAAATGAATAGACGACTTTTCCCGCGTCCGGTGACGCTCAAACAACGCGAAGGGAGTGAAGACAACGATGAAAAAGAATTTTCAACTAATCGGATCGATCGTGGCAGTCATGCTGCTGGTGGCGGCAGGTTGCCAGGACAAGGAGCAGGCAGAAAAGCCGGCAATGGACGGAACGCCCTACCTTTTAACCAGCCAGCCAGCGGACGCTCTGGAGGTCAAGGAACTGCTTGGCCAGGCCAAGGATGGTGACGAGGTGATGGTGATTGGACGGATTGGTGGGGAAAAAGACCCCTGGGTCGAGGGGCTGGCGATGTTCAACCTTGTTGACAGTTCCCTTGTCCCCTGTAACGAGATTCCGGGAGATAACTGCCCCTGGCCCTGGGATTATTGTTGTGATCCGAATGTGGCTGCTTCACGAACACTCGTGGAGATTGTCGATAAGAATGGTAGTACTGTCGCGGAGGATGCCCGCCGGCTCCTGAATATCACGGAACTGCAGACCATCGTGGTCAAGGGGACGGCCCGCAAGGACGAGGACGGAAATGTGACATTGATCGCCACCGGGATCTTCGTCAAACCCTGACGTGACTCCGCGGTTTTTCCGAGGAGAAGACCGATGCCAGATGAGATTGACCTGAAACAGCTTGCTGTCGACCGGGAGGAATCGACCAGGACGTCGATCAAGCCCCGCAGGTCGCACCTCTCCCGGTACCTGGTGCCGGGACTCCTGGTGATCGGTTTCCTGGTGATCATCATCTGGGCTCTTCGAGATGTCCTGATGCCCGGTGCGCCGGTGACCGTGATCCCGGTCCATGTCAGCCAGGTACAGAGCCAGCAGCAGGGGACCCCGCTGTTCAAGGCTGCTGGTTGGGTGGAGCCTCGTCCGACCGTGATCCGGGTTGCCGCGCTGACCGAGGGAGTCGTCAAGGAACTGCTGGTCGTGGATGACCAGGAGGTCAAGCAGGGAGATCCCATTGTCCGGATGGTGGAGGACGATGCCCGCCTGGAACTTGCGGCGGTACGAGCCCAGGTAGCACTCAGCCAGGCGCAGCGGGAAGAGGCCAGGGCGAACCTGGTCGCTGCCGCGACCAATTTCGAAAAGCCGCTCCAGTTGCAGGTGGAACTGGCCGCTGCAGAGGCGCAGCTGGCGAGCGTGGCGACCGAGCTGGCGAACGTGCCATTCCAGTTGCAACGCGCTGGTGCACGTTTGCGTTTTGCCCAGCAGGACCTGGCGGGAAAGACCAGGGCAGGGACCGTGGTGGCGGGGGTTGCTGTTGACGAGGCGGAGAGTGAGCTGGAGTCTGCCAAGGCCCTGGTCGGGGAGCTGGAAAAACGAGATGGCTCGCTCAAGGCCGAGGCGATCGCGCTGAAGCGGCAACGGGTTGCTGTGGAAGAAAAACTCCAGCTGAAAACAGAAGAACAGCGGCAGCTGGATAAAGCGGTCGCAGCGGTGGCTGCCTCCCAGGCCAGCCTCGACCAGGACCTGGTCGCTGAGGCCGAAGCGGAGCTGCGGCTGAGCCGCATGGTTGTTCGGGCACCGGCCAATGGCCGTGTCCTGCAATTGCGAGCAAGCCCCGGCACGCATCTCTCCGGAGGCGTTGGACGGCAGGGAGAGCATGACGGGGGTGTGGCGGTCACGCTCTATCAACCGTCGATGTTGCAGGTGCGAGTGGATGTCCGCTTCGAGGACCTTCCCCGGGTCCAGGTCGATCAGGAAGTGATGCTCGAGTCCCCGGCCCTTTCCTCGGCAATGGTTGGCCGCGTCCTGTACTTCAGCTCCGAGGCCGATATCCAGAAGAACACGCTGGAAGTGAAAGTCTCCATCGAGACGCCAGCAGATGTGATCAAGCCGGAAATGCTGGTGGATGCGACTTTCCTCGCAGGAAAACGCGATGGAGCAGTCGCCCCGGCCGGTTCGGTGAATCTCTACGTGCCCCGCCAGCACCTGCGGGAAGACGAACAGGGGACCTATGTTTGGACAGTCGGTGCGGAAGGTAACAGGGCAGAACGTTCACGGGTGGAAACGGCGGGGCCGGCTGGCGGATCGCTGGTCCAGATTACCAGCGGGCTTTCTCCCTCGAGCCGTATTATCGTGTCGCCCCCGGAAGGTCTCGATGATGGAGATCGGATCAAGGTCACCGGGGAACAACCGCCGGTAGAATAAGGACGAGTGGTCGCCAAGGAAAAAAAAGCATGGCAGTTCTGGTCGAGATTAATAACGTCTGCAAGCACTTCGTCAAGGGAGATGAAACGATCACTCCGCTGGATGGGGTTTGCTTGGACATTGAGCAGGGAGAGTTCATCTCGCTGATGGGTGCCAGTGGCTGTGGGAAATCAACACTGCTGAACCTGGTTGCTGGCATCGATCAACCGACCAGTGGATCACTCGTTATCAATGGAACCGATATTGGCTCTCTCTCTCGCTCGCAACTGGCAGGCTGGCGGGCAGAGAACATCGGCTATGTCTTCCAGTCACATAACCTGATCCCGGTTCTTACCGCCTATGAGAATATCGAGTTACCCCTGCTGCTCTTGCCTCTGAGCCGACAGCAGCGCCGGGAGCGAGTCGAGATCGCCCTCCAGGCGGTTACCCTGGTGGACCGGGCGAATCACTATCCGCGGCAGATGTCCGGCGGACAGTGCCAGCGAGTCGGGATTGGTCGTGCCATCGTGACCGATCCGCGGCTGGTGGTTGCTGATGAACCGACCGGGGACCTGGACAGGGAATCGACCGAACAGATCCTGTATCTTCTCGGGCAACTTAACGAGCAACTCGGGACGACGCTGCTGATGGTGACTCATGATCCGGAAGCAGCCGCCGTGGCAGACCGCCAGCTGCGGATGGTGGACGGCATCTTGATCGATGACAGCCAGGCACTGAACCAACAGGTGGGAGTCAGTTGATGCTCAAGTACCTGCCGTACATGTTTAAGACACTCTGGCGACACAGGATCCGGACCATGCTGACGGTCGTCGGGGCTGGCATTGCGATGTTCATTTTCTGTTTTGTCGGTTCCGTCCAGCAGGGACTCAACAGCCTCTCCCAGCAGCGAGAAGCAAGCCGTTCGCTGATTGTCTTCCAGGCCAACAAGTTCTGTCCGGCAACCAGCGGCCTCCCCGAGGACTACGATCGCAAGATCCTCAAGCTGGAGGGAATTCGCGAGGTGGTACCAATCCGGGTTTTCACCAATAACTGCCGCGCCAGCCTGGACGTGATCGTTTTTTACGGGATGCCGCCGTCGAAACTTCGCAGCGTGCGAGAGATGGAACTTGTCGAGGGAAACTGGGATGAGTTCAACAAGTTCCAGGATGCGGCCGTGGTGGGGCAGGCGGTTGCCAGTCGTCGAGGTATCGTCACCGGCGATAAATTCTCGATCGGGCAATACTCGGTGAACGTGGCAGGTATTTTCCAGAGTAATAACCGCGCCGAGGAAAACTATATTTACACCCACCTGGAATACCTGCAGCGGAAGCAGCAGGGAAGCAGTGATGGAACAGTGACCCAGTTCGAGGTGGCACTCGAGGATGGGGTGGATGCCGACAGGAAGGCATCCGAGATTGATGACCTCTTGCGTTCCGGACCGGTCGAAACCGATACCCGCCAGAAGGGAAGTTTCCAGGCCAAGAGCCTGGGGGACCTGACCCAGTTGATTGGTCTTTCACGCTACCTGGGACTCTCCTGCGTTGGCCTGCTGCTGGTCCTGCTGGCAACCACCACGGTGATGTCGGTCCAGGACCGGATCCGTGAACACGCGGTGCTCAAGACACTTGGGTTTACCGCTGCTGGAGTTTTCTTCCTGGTGCTGGGTGAAACCATCATGGTTGGCATCCTGGGGGGTGGCCTGGGGGTGCTCACTTCCCTGCTTGTCCTCTCCCAGACCCATCTGGCAATCGCTGCAGAAGCTGTCACAATCGCTTTTACACCGACGGTGGCCCTGATGCTCTCAGGAGCACTGATGACGGTGGTGGGAAGCCTGCTGGCTGGCATTGTGCCGGCACTGCTGGCCGCTCACAGTGATATTGTGCCAGCCCTGAGAGAAAACTGACGATGTTTCGCGTCGCCTTTGTTGGAGTTGATAATCCACATGGTTCCGGCTGGCGCGACCTGCTCGTGAACCTCGAGGACCAGCTGGAGATCGTCGCCATTGTTCCGGGTTACGACGGGGGCACGACAAGTCTCGAGGAACGCTACTCTGACGTGCCTCGTTTTGAAACGGTGGACGACCTGCTGGCCGGCTCTGAATTCGACGGCGCCGTCGTCTGCCTCTCCAACCAGCAGGGACCCGCGGCCCTCTGCCAGCTTGCGGCCGCTGGCAAGCACCTGCTGGCAGAAAAGCCGGTGGCCGGCAGCCTGGAGGATGCCCGGAAGATTGCCGCGGCAGTCGACCAGGCGGGGATTGCTTTCCAGACAGGTTACAACTGGCGTTATGACCTGGCGGCTAACCGACTCCGCGAGATGATCGCCGATGATCGGTTCGGGAAACTGATCAGTGTCGAGATGTCCTTTGTTACCAGCGATGTGAACCGCCGGGGACCGGATCATTACCTGTTTGACCCTGCCGTGAGCCAGGCTGGATTTTTTAACTGGCTGGCCTGTCATTTCCTGGACCTGCTGCTCTACGTTACCGGCCAGCAGGTGGTTGGAGTAACCAGCCGGGTGGGGGTTTTCTCGGACACGCCTGTGGACGTCGAGGATGGAGGGATTGCCTTGCTGGATCTTTCCGGAGGGGGGCTGGCGACCTTCCTGGGGGGTTACTGGATTCCCCGCTGGGCCGGTGAAGCACACTGGTGCCTTCGTGGGAGTAAACGCTGGGTCCACTGGGACCCGTCACGTGAGGGGACCGGGGGGGTGCTTGAGATCCATGGCCCCCAGCCACAGTGGTATGCCACCGAGGAGGTCTTCACGGTGGAGCCTGATGAGACACCCGGGTACGGGGGCAGGAATGGTGTCGCCCTGGTCACCGACTGGATCGAGGCTGCTCGAAAGGGTGGAGAGGCCTGTCGGAACACGACCGACTCGATGACGAACGTGCTGGAGTTGATCGAGATGATCTACCAGGCATCCAGCGAGGGGCGACGCGTTGAGTGCTCGATCGGCTAGGAGCGTATCGCGAGAAGAGAAGTGATCAGCAGTCCTGTTTCCAGGGGAGTCATAAAGAATGCGTGTTTGTCGATTTTCTGCAGGTGGTGATGTCCAGCTCGGTTTTTTTTCTGACCAGTCGGTGATCCCCCTGGCTGCCGCTGCCGCCGCCTGTGCGGAGGCAACAGGAGAACCGGTTGACCTGGAGACCAGCTGCCTGCTTTCGCTGCTGGGGCCGGATGGGTCGTATCATGCGGCTGCCAGCCAGCTGGCTCTTTGGCTCGAGGGTGACGGGGCTGGTCAGCTGGATGCCTTAAGGAGTGACCTTGCCGACGTGCAACTGCTGGTCCCGCTTCCCCGGCCCAACAAGCTCTTCCTGCTGGCAGGGAACTATGCCAAGCATATCGAGGAGGGTGGTGGAATCGCGGCCGAACGAGCAGAGACCTTTCCCTACGTCTTCATGAAGCCCCCCACGACCACGCTCACCAACCCGGGTGAGGCGATCCGGATTCCCAGCGTGAATCCGGTCTCGACGGACTACGAGCTGGAACTGGCAGTTGTGATTGGCCGTGGTGGAAAGGGGATCAGCGAGGCCGATGCCCTGGATCACGTGGCAGGCTATACCGTGATCAACGATATCTCGGATCGCAAGTTTCGTCCCAACCCGGAACGCAAGCAGCGGGACAAGGATGGCTTCTTCGACTGGCTACACGGGAAATGGCATGATAGCTTCTGTCCCTGTGGTCCCTGCGTTGTCTCGGCCGATGCAATTGCCGATCCACAGCAACTCTCCCTGCAGCTGAAAGTCAACGGGGAGCTGCGGCAGGATTCCAGTACGGCAGCCCAGATCTTTCCCGTGGCGGGGGTGATCGAGTTTATCTCCAGCTTCGTGACGCTCGAACCAGGAGATATTATCTCCACCGGCACGCCGGACGGGGTGGGCAATACCACCGGCACCTATCTCAAGCCGGGTGACCAGATCGAGGCTTCAATCAGTTCGATCGGTACGCTGCGAACACCGGTGGAGGCCGAGTAAAGCGGCGGGGACGTGGCTAGGGCGTGATCAGCACCGGACCCTGCTGGCCCTGCTCGTACATCGCTTTCCACTTCTCCGAGCCATCATTGGGCAGCAGCCGGGTGGTGACCCCCTTTTCAAAATAGGGGACCGTTCCCTTGCGAGCCGGCGTCAGCATGAAATTCACCTGGCCATTGTTGGGCGTGTACATTACCCGGCCATCAGGCCAGCGGGTTTCCAGCATGCGGGCAGGATCCGGTCGCCCAGCCGGCTTGTCGACCTGGTACTTCTCGATCGCCTGCCAGTCGGGCTCGTAGCCGAGCCCCTCCTCGCCGGGGACCGGGGAGAAGCCCTTGTGGACCGGGATCTTTTTCTTCAAGAGGTCATGCGCGTAGAGCTGGTGGCAGTTCACCGCCGGCCAGGTGGCGTGGGAATGGACGGCTCCAAAATGGAGTGACCAGGCAGCGGTGATGCCGGTTCCGACCAGCTGGAGCCAGAATGGCAGGTCGACTTCTCTCGCCACGCTCCCCTGGCGCATGACACGCGCGGCACCGCCGCCGATCACAAAGCCGTCACAGACCTGGTGGCGAATCGCCTCGGCAGGGGAAGGGGTCCCGTAATGCATGGCGACCGCCCCGCGGACCGCCTGGCAGATTGCCCGGTTGCCGGGGATGTCGCCCTGGGGAATCGGGGTTTCGTAGATGTCCAGCTGGGGATACTGGTCAAGTTCCTTGAGGATCGGGATCCCACGCTGGCTGTTAAGCAGTGTGTCATTAAAATCCATATCCACCTTGAACTCGGGCGGGACATGCTTGACGACGGTTTCCACCTGGTCCCAGAGGTCAAACCAGGGTCGCCCCTTTGTCTTGTAGGCCATGTAGCCGCTCTTGTAAGCCAGCTGGCATTCGCTCAGCATGTCTGGCGTGGCCATGTCGATATTCCACCAGGAGAGTGGTGTCTTGTCGTTGAGCTGGCTCCCCAGCAGGCGGTGAACGGGGACCCTGGCAGTCCGGGCGACGGCATCAAACAGGGCCATCTGCAGACCTGCCCCGAGATGGTAGTCATCCCACATGATCTCTGCCGCGTTCTTGCCAATCGCTTTCCTGATGTACTCATCCCGGGTTGCGTGCCAGGTGTAATAGAGCAGCCCCTCGCCGATACCGACCGCGCCACCGGAGAGTTCCACTTCGAAAACCTCGGCGTAGCGCCAGTGGGGGAGTTCCCGGTCCATGGCCCGCCTGGGAGCATCCCGGTAGGGAAGACGTACTGTTCTGCGGCGGATGTCGGTGACCTTCAGCTGCGAGGTTCGTTTGCCGAACTGGGCTGCATAGCTGCTGGCACTGTAGACCGGTGGCAGGCAGAGGGCCGACAGGCCTGCCAGGGATGACTCGAAAAAATGGCGTCGATGCATGGGAATCCTCGGCGGTTTTTTAACAGGGGAGGGGGCCGGCACGTTACTCGCCGATGGAACCGTACCAGCGGGGCTGGCGATCGTCAAACCGATCGATCTCGTGCTTCTCGGGAACGCGCACGTAACGCTTGTTACGGGCTCGTTCCGGATCGATATCCGCATACAGGATCGCCGGGTCGGTGTGGTCAGCCGTGTCGATCGTGTTGCCATTCGGATCACAGATGCGGCTGCCACCAATGAAAGAAAATCCTCTTTCCTCGCCGATACGATCGGTGGCAATGTAGTAGATGCCATTTTCCATCGCACGCGTGTTGATCACATGGGCTGCAAAACACTCCGCCCCCGGGGGCCAGTTGGTTGGCAGCACCACCACGTCTGCTCCGCCAAGCGCCATCACCCGTGACGATTCAGGAAATGATCCGTCGTAACAGATGTTCATGCCGATCTTCAGGCCTGCCGCCTCGTGAACCTCGAAGGGTCGGTCACCGGGTGTGACGAAGCGATCGATGCCAAGGAAGGGTAGGTGAATCTTGCGGTACGAGCCGACAAGCCCCCCGGGGCCCACCAGTACGCAGGCGTTGTAAAGCCGGTCCTCGACACGTTCAAGCAGGCCGAAAACCGCATGGACATCCAGCCGGGAACAGCAGGAGCCGATCCGCTCGGTACTGGGACCGGGGATCGATTCTCCCAGCGGAAGTGCTTCTTCCAGGCTTTCAAAGCAATAACCGGTGACCGCGCACTCGGGAAAGACCACCAGCCTCGCCCCTTTCCCGGCCGCTTCCTCCAGCGCCTGCTCGATGGCAGAAAGGTTCTCCTCCGGTTTCATCAAGGCCACGTCCATCTGGACGGCAGCCACGCGAATCATCTCTTTATTCATGCAATGGTCTCTCTCAGCGAATCAGTTTTCGTCCTTCTCGGCTGCCGGTTCCGGTAGCAGGGGGTGCTCCAGGTGCTGACCGGTTTCCAGCTGGTAGGCATGGGCGACGGTCAGCAGGTCAGTTTCTCCGAAGAGCTGGCCGGTAAAGGTGACAGAATAGGGTGTCCTGACATCGTCTTTCTTCTTGAAGCCGGCGGGCACGACGGCGCAGGGATGTCCGGTCAGGTTGGTAATCGCTGCATCATCGCCGCCGACGTAACAGTCCACCGTCTTCATCACCTCCTCCATGGCCCGCATCAGGATGGTACGCACACGGTTTGCTCGCAAGTACTCCACCGCCGGGATGAACTGTCCCTGGCGGAAGGTGCCAGGCCAGCTATTGAGGCCCTCGGTAATTCCCTTGCGGGTGAGCTCGTCAAACACCGTGGCCGCCTCGACGTTGAGAATAATGGTCATTGCCCAGGCGGGCAGGTTGTGGGGGAGCTCGATCGGGACCAGCGTGGCTCCGAGTTCTTCCAGGACACCGAGTTCCGAGCGTTCCTTGAGCGGTTTATCGTTCTCGCTATAGCCAATCCGCAACGTGTGCAGACCTCGCCGGGGAGGCCAGTGGAAAGGGCGGTCAACTGCCGTGGGATCCTTGCCATCAAACCCGTGGATGGCACCGAACACCAGGGCACAGTCCTCGATCGATCGGCAGATCGGCCCCAGCTTGTCCATGCTCCAGGTCAGCGCCATGCAACCGTGACGGCTGACACGTCCATAGGTAGGCCGAAGCGATGAATTTCCGCAGCGGCGCGACGGGGAGATAATGCTCCCCAGGGTCTCGCTGCCAATGGAAAAACCGACCAGCCCGGCTGCCGTGGCACTGGCCGACCCGGCGCTGGAGCCACTCGATCCCTGCTCCGGGTTCCAGGGGTTCCGAGTCATGCCACCAAACCAGCGATCTCCCATCGCCAGGGCCCCCAGCGAGAGCTTGGCAACCAGGACTGCCCCGGCCTGCTCGATTCGCTGGGCCACGGTGGCTTTCTCGTTGAGTACCTGGTCCTTGAAGTGAGGAGCTCCCCAGCTGGTCTTGTATCCTGGGTAAGCAATCAGGTCCTTGGCTCCCCAGGGGATCCCGTGGAGTGGCCCCCGGTAACGACCGGCGGCGATTTCTGCGTCGGCTCGCTTCGCCTGCTTGATCGCAATTTCCGGGGTGAGCGTGACAACGCATTTTAGTAGCGGGTCAAAGCGCTCCAGACGACCGAGGTATAACTCGGTCAGCTGCTCCGATGTGATCTGCCGATTTTGCATCAGCACGGCAAGCTCGCTGAGCGGTAAAAACGCCAGTCCCTCGTCGGAATCGGGCAGCGCCGGGGCAGCAGTTTCACTTGCCGAGACCGTGCCGCGGGGGAGCTCTTCGGAACGCTGCCACGGGGCGGCATGGAAGTAGAGTGCCGGGGGCACGTCATAACCGACGTCGACATCGCGAAGAGCCTCGAACTGGCCAAGTGCCCGCTGCACGCTGGCGGCAGTGGATGTCTGGTCGGCCTCGTTCAGTTCCAGTCCCGCGATCCACTGTGCCTCCTCGATCATCTGCGGTGTGACAGTGCCGGCGGCTACCACGCGTGAGGCCAGGGCTCGCTGGAATGCCACCGAGCCAATACCACCTGCTACCAGGACCTGCAGGATCTGCCGGCGAGTCGCCAGCGGTTTGTCGTGAATGGTGGTCGCTTGTTCCTCAGCCTGGTCCTGGTGATTCTCGGGATTTGATTGCATGAGTGAGTATCCGAAAGGAGAGCGAGTCGACGGGCAGTACGACCAGCTGGGGGTTGGGGGAGCAGAAATCGATCCGCACAATGTCAATTCTCTGCATAACCGGAACGTGTCGGCCCGATTTGTCGCCCTGCTGGTTCAACCGATGGTTGTCGCATTCTAGGGTGGAGTTGATAATCAAACAAGCAAAAGCCCATGCCAAGTAACAGGTTACGTCTTTTTTCTCTTTTCCCTGCCAGCACACTATGGTCGATAACGAGAAGCGACGTGGATCCGGTCGTCTCTACCTGCTGGCTGCCACCGGTCTGGCGCTGGTCGTGGTATCGAGTTGGCTGGGATATGACTGGTGGGAGACCCTGCCGGTAGACATGGAGCCCTCCTATGTTGGCCGAAATCGCTGTATCGAATGCCACCAGCGGCAGGCGGATCTCTGGCACGGTTCGCACCATGATCTTGCCATGGACGAGGCGACCGACAAGACAGTCCTTGCCGACTTTAACGATGCCGAGCTGGAACATTTTGGTGTCACCTCCCGCATGTTTCGCGATGGCGAGAGGTTCATGGTCAACACCGAGGGGCCTGATGGAGAGCTGCAGGATTTTGAGGTGAAATACGTGCTGGGCGTGGAGCCCCTGCAACAGTACATGGTCGAGCTTGAGCTGACCGAGGGACTGGCCGAGTCAGAGATCGGCCAACTCCAGGTGCTGAGGATTACCTGGGATACGGCGGGCAGGCGGTGGTACTTTCAGAACCCGCCGGATGTGCATGAGAAACTCCTGCCAGATGACGACCTGCACTGGACCGGGATCGCCTCCCGCTGGAATAACTCCTGTGCGGACTGCCACAGCACGAACCTCCAGAAGCGATATGACGACCGGACCGGAACCTACCACACGACTTTCAGTGAGATTGATGTGAGTTGTGAGGCATGTCACGGCCCGGGAAGTATTCACGTGGATCTGGCGGAATCCGGATCCGTTTTCTGGGATCGCCAGCATGGCTACGGGCTGGCCCAGCTGAAGGGAAAGGATCCTGCCAACGAGATTCAGAGTTGTGCTCCCTGCCATTCTCACCGGCGAGTGGTTCATCCCGGTTTCCTGCCAGGTGACAGCTACCACGATCATTTCAGCAATGCCATCCTCTCCCCCTCGCTCTACCATGACGATGGCCAGATCATGGAGGAGGTCTATGTGTTTGGGTCTTTCCTGCAGAGCAAGATGTATCACAAGGGGATTCGCTGTACCGACTGCCACGACCCGCATACCACGCGACTCAAGTTTGAAGGAAACAAGCTGTGCACCTCCTGCCATCAGCATCCGGCGGCCAAGTACGATACCCTTTCCCACCATCAGCACACCGCCGCTGAGGGGACCTCCTGCGTGGAGTGCCATATGCCGGAAACAACTTACATGGAAGTCGATCCACGACGCGATCACAGCATTCGTATTCCCCGTCCCGACTTGAGCGTCTCCCTGGGAACCCCCAATGCCTGCTCCCGCTGCCACATGGAACGTGTGAAACTGCCCGAGGCACGAATCGAGGAGCTTCACCTCAAGCAATACGGTGACTGGGTGCGGGCGGCCCGCGATGGAGCGGAGGATGTCGCTGAGCAGCTCCTGGAGCTCGACCGCTGGTGCATGGAAAATACACGCCGCTGGTATGGCGAGTCGAAAGAGGAATTGCCACACTTCGCAGCCGTACTCTCCTCCGCCCGAAACCGCGGTGAGGAGACGGATTCCCTCGTGCGGTCGATGGTTGTCAATCGAAACTACCCGGCCATTGCCAGGGCGACGTCGATAAGCTGGCTGGATTCGACACGATCTCGCAAGAACGCGGAGACCCTTTTCAATGCGACTCGGGACGGGAGTCCCCAGGTTCGCGAGGTTGCGGCAATGCGGCTCGACGGCCACTTTTCCGGTTCACGAGCTCCCTACAAGGAGCTGATCAAGCACGTGGTGCCACTGCTGGACGATCCTTCCCGAAACGTTCGGATCGCGGCGGTACAGCCTGTTGCACGGGTCCCGCGGCACCTGCTGCGTGCCAGTGAACGGACCGCCTTTGACAGTGCCTTCAAGGAGCTGGAGCAGGGGCTCGCGGTCAATAACGACCGTGCCGCCCCCTACGTTTCGCTGGGGAATATCTACCAGTTGCTGGGGGATGAGGGGGCAGCAGAAAAGGCCTTTCGAAAAGCCATTTTCGTGGAGCCCCAGTACACTGGTGCCCGTGCAAATCTAGCCGAGTTACTTGATCAGCAGGCGGCCAGGATATTCCAGCAAATGCGAAGTATGACGGTCGGCGAAGCCCGCAAGCGGGAACAGGAGATGGTCACGCTGCGTATAGAAGTAGAGCAGCTGCGCAAGGCGGAACTGGCGAACTTCGCCCGGGATGCCGGATATGCACCAGGCATCCCAGATCTCCAGTATCGTTATGGCCTGGGACTGTACCGGGATGGCCAGATGGAGGAGGCGGAAAAGTACCTCGTCAGGGCGGTCGACCTGGAGCCCGGCTCGGTTCTTTACCTGGCAGCTGTTGCCCGTTTCCTGCAGGCGGCCGGTCGTTACCAGGAAGCCCTGCCATTCGCCCGACGGTTGGCCGAAGCGGACGAGAACCATGATGATGTACTCAAGGAACTTCAGCAGCAGATCCAGCAACAGACAAATGACCCGCCTGTTCCCAGGCTTAACGAGAAAGAACCACGATGACCATTGATATTGCCATTGTCCCGGTCGCTGGCCATGGTACGCGCCTGCTGCCACTCACCAAGAGCCAGCCCAAGGAGATGCTCTCGATCGGTCGCAAGCCGGTGGTGCAGTACGTGGTAGAAGAACTTGCGCTCTCCGGAATCAAACGCCTGCTGTTTATCACCTCGCATGGCAAGGCCTCGATCGAGCAGCATTTTGACATTGACGAGAACCTGATCCAGAGGCTGAGGGAGTCGGGGCGGGAAGATTGTCTCGAGCAACTCGACTTCGAACGCCGGGACCTGGAGTACTTCTACACGCGGCAGCGCCGTCAGCTTGGGCTGGGCCATGCCGTGCTCTGTGCCCGGCCGCTGGTTGGAAACCAGCCGCTGGTTGTTGCCCTGGGAGATTCGATTATCGGCCTGCATGCCCAGAGCGACATTGTGGGGCAGATGGTGGACCAGTTCGAATCCCAGCATGCAGACGTGGTTGTGGCATTCGAGGAAGTTGCCAGGGAGGACGTTGTCCGCTACGGCATTGCCTGTCCCCGTGGCGAGGTGGCAGACATCTTTGAGCTGGAGGACCTGGTGGAAAAACCGGAGGTCGAGGATGCACCGAGCAACCTGGCGGTGGCTGCTCGCTATGTCTTTAGCCCGGATATTTTCGAAGCCCTGGACGCAACGGCACCGGGCAAGGGGGGGGAGATCCAGCTTACCGACGCGATTCGCAGTCTGCTCAAGCAGGGGTGCAAGGGGATCGGTATGAAATTGCCGTCTGGCCAGCGGCGTTACGATATCGGTAATTTTAACAGCTACTTTCGTAGCTTCATTGATTTCGCTTTTGCCGACCCGGAGTACGGGGAAGCGATACGAGCGCATGCCCGCACCCGACTGGACCCGGAGGAGTAGGCGGTGGAAGTAATCAAGCGGCGAGCTTACTCGCGTGCTGGGCTGATGGGAAACCCCTCCGACGGATACGGGGGGAGGACGATCTCCTTCACGATCCCGGACTTTTTTGCCGAGGTGGTGCTCTATGAATGGGAAGACCTGGAAGTGATTCCCAGTCAGCAGGATCATGGTCGCTTTAAATCGATCAAGGAACTGGCCAACGATGTGCAGCTGCACGGTTACTACGGTGGCATCCGGCTGGTGAAGGCGACGATCAAGCGGTTTGTCGATTACTGCCAGGGGCGCCATGATCTGCACGATCGGAATTTTTCCATCCGTTACGAGACCAACATTCCCCGGCAGGTCGGACTGGCAGGCTCCAGTGCAATCATCGTGGCCACGCTGCGGGCCCTGGTCGACTTTTTCCAGCTGGAGATACCACTCCATCTACAACCCTCGCTGGTGCTGAGCGTGGAAACGGACGAGCTGGGAATTGCAGGTGGCTTGCAGGACCGTGTTGTCCAGGTCTACGGGGGCCTGGTCGCAATGGATTTTACAGGCGATGTGATGCAGCAGCAGGAGGGGCTCTGGTACGGCCAGTACGAGAAGCTGGACAACTCCATGCTTCCATCCACCTATGTTGCTTATGCAAGCGAGCTGGGAGAACCGACCGAGGTGGTCCACAATGACCTGCGTTCCCGTTTCCAGCAGGGCGATGAAGAACTCATCGCGGCGATGCAACAGCTTGCGGCAATCACCCAGGAGGCTCGCTGCTGCCTGGAAAACGGGGACCAGGAACAATTTGGTCGCCTGGTGAATAAGAATTTTGACATCCGCCAGTCGATCTGCCAGGTTCATCCGGCGCACCTGGCGATGGTCGAGGCTGCCCGCTCGACAGGAGCCACGGCAAAGTTTGCCGGTTCCGGGGGAGCGATCGTGGGGACCTACCAGGACGAGCCCATGTACCAGGCACTCTGCCAGACACTCTCGGCGATTGGTTGCCAGGTGCTCAAGCCCCGTTCCAGCTGAGGCGGAAGCGGGCGGATGACTTGTCGGGCAGAACCTCGAGGCGGTAGAATCGTGCTCACGTTCTGGAGCATGCGTCCAGGTGGGTGATCGACAGGAGACACCCTGCAATCATAACCTGTCACAAAACCATAGGAGTATCGCCATGACTGCCGTGAGCGAGCCAATTGCCCAGCCGACGATTCGTCAAACAGAGTGTTTTATTGACGGCCAGTGGTTGCCGGCCCAGAGTGGCAAGACCTTCGAGACCCGGCATCCGGCGAACGAGGAGATCATCGCACAGATCGCCGAGGGAGATGCGGCGGATGTGGACCTGGCTGTCAAGGCGGCCCGCCATGCCTTCGACAAGGGGCCCTGGCGAGGCATGGATGCCCGTAAACGGGGTGAGCTGATGCATCGCCTGGCAGACCTGATCGAGGAGGAGATTGATGAGCTGGCAGCCCTCGAGACGCTTGATAATGGCAAGCCAATTACCGATGCCCGTAATGTCGATCTGCCCCTGACGATTGATTGTCTGCGTTACTATGCCGGCTATGCCGACAAGGTTCACGGCCAGACGATTCCGGTCAATGGAAATTATTTCACCTACACGCGGAAGGAACCGGTGGGAGTGGTTGGACAGATTATCCCCTGGAATTTCCCCATGCTCATGGTTGCCTGGAAATGGGGCCCTGCCCTGGCAGCCGGATGCACGATCGTGATGAAGCCGGCAGAGCAGACCCCCTTGACCTGCCTGCGGATGGCCCGCCTGGCGCAGAAAGCAGGAATCCCCGACGGCGTGATCAATGTTGTCCCGGGCTTTGGCCCAACGGCCGGTTCGGCAATCACCAAGCACCCGGGTATCGACAAGGTTGCTTTCACGGGGGAATATCTCACGGCCCAGACGATCATGGCCGAGGCAGCACCCAGCCTGAAGCGATTGACCTTTGAGTTGGGGGGCAAGAGTCCCAATGTGATTTTTGCGGATGCGGATATGGATGCCGCCATCGCCGGATCGCACTTTGGCCTCTACTTCAACCAGGGCCAGTGCTGCTGTGCCGGTAGCCGCGTGTTCGTGGAAGAATCAGTGCACGATGAGTTCGTCAGCCGGGTTACCGAGATGAACCAGACGACCCAGGTGGGGGATCCGTTTGATCCGGAGACAACCCAGGGGCCGCAGGTTGACCAGAACCAGATGGACAAGATCCTGCGTTACATCGAGACGGGCAAGTCCGGTGGGGCGACCTGCGTGACCGGCGGCAATCGTATGGGCGATACCGGCTATTTTGTCGAGCCGACCCTCTTTGATGGGGTGACCGATGAAATGGATATTGCCACCGACGAGATCTTTGGCCCGGTCATGTCGGTGCTCACTTTCAAGGACATGGATGAAATCGTGGAGCGGGCGAATAACACGTTTTATGGACTTGCTGCCGCGGTCTGGACTCGTGACATTGGCAAGGCCCATCATGTTGCCGAGCATGTTCGTGCCGGTACGGTATGGGTCAACTGTTACGATGTCTTTGACGCTGCCGCTCCTTTTGGTGGCTTCAAGATGTCTGGCCAGGGGCGAGAACTGGGGGAGGCAGGTCTCAATGCCTACCTGGAGACCAAGACGGTCACGGTCGCCCTGGATTAAGACGGTCAGAAACCGGGCTTGAGTATTGCAAGGCAGCGGAGAACGAGTGCATGAAAGCGGTCGCCGTCTATCCGGGACAGCCGGGAAGTGTCCACCTGAAAGAACTCGAGAAACCTGCCGTCCACGACGTGGCTGGAGGACGGGGTGTGCTGGTTCGAGTTCTCAAAGTCGGTGTGGATGCCACCGACCGGGAGATCAATGACGCGCTTTACGGCAACCCGCCCCCGGGGGATGATTTCCTGGTCCTGGGTCACGAGTGTTTTGGACGGGTCGAGGAGGTTGGGGAAAATGTCCGCTCGGTCGTGCCAGGAGATCTCGTGACCGCCACGGTGCGCCGACCTGGCAACTCGATCTACGACCAGATCGGCACTTATGATATGACCAGCGAGGAGACCTACTTTGAACGGGGGATCAACCTCCTCCATGGTTACCTGACCGAGTACTTCGTGGAGGACGAGGAGTACATCGTCAGGATCCCGCCGGGGCTGCAGCACCTGCATGTCTTGATGGA
>JAPYUD010000018.1:18615-19418 GCA_029936215.1 Pirellulaceae bacterium
CGGCCAAGGCGGTGCAGCAGGCATTCGAGGTGCAGCGGCGAATGAAGGTCTGGCAGCCACGAACTGCTTACGTGATGGGGGCAGGACAGATTGGTTTACTGGCGACCCTGATCCTTAAACTGCGTGGGCTGGATGTTTACACGCTTGCCCGTTCCCAGCCGCCGACTCAGAACTCGACGATCGTGGAAGCAATGCAGGCGACTTACGTGAGCACCTCCCGGATGCCGATCGAGGAGCTTGCCGGTAGTGTGGGCAAGGCCGACTTGATCATTGATGCCACCGGGTCGAGTATCATGGCCTTCGAGGGGATGAAGGTGCTCGGGCATAACGGGGTACTGGTCTGGACCAGTATCACCGGGGGAGACCGTTCAACCGAGGTCGCCTCCGACCAGATCAACATGGACTGGGTGCTGGGAAACAAGCTGCTGCTGGGATCGGTCAATGCCAACCGGCAGCATTTTGAATCGGGAATCCAGGACCTGGCTCTGGCGGAAGTAACTTACCCGGGGGCGGTCGAGATGATTCTCACTCATCCGGTCGATGGACTCGACCAGTACGAGGAGATGATCCGCCTGCTGGTGGAGGAGAAGTCCGCCTTGAAGGTATTTGTTAACGTTGCAGAATGATAAGCGGTTCCCCCTTGAGTCCGTGGATGATTGAGCTGGAGTTGGCCTGATGGCACAACATGGTGGCGGCTGGCATGCGATCCGGTATGCCTGGAAAAAAGCCCGCGAGGCAGGCGGATTCTGGAAAATGTACCGGGCGCTGCGTACACGTAACGCCTGCAAGACCTGTGCCCTTGG
>JAPYUD010000442.1:0-3451 GCA_029936215.1 Pirellulaceae bacterium
GGCAACCTGCAGCCAGGCTTGTGTCAGGTCATCCGTGCCAGAAACCTGCAGTCGCCCGGTACGACGGTCAAGCTGCATCTGTCGTGGTTGGCCACCAACCGCGGGAAGTTCGATCGTTGCGATCGCCCCACTTGGATCGGTGCCTACTCCCATTTGACCTCCAAGCATCCCACGCAGGGCGGTTTCAAACTGCCGCCAGGTAAGGTTCTGCAACATCATCTCGTTGACTTCAGGTGTCCCCGTCACGACCGGCGCGGGAGCCGGTGTGGCCACACCCATCAGCTTGTCGACCTGCTGATGAACTGCAGCCGGTCCGATAACAACCACCTGGCTTGTACGCGTATCGGGGACAACTCGAACTCCCATGGTGGCGGGAAAACGCCGTGCCAGTTCCGCTGCAATTGCTTCCACCTGCGCCGGGTCAACCCGGTAGCCCTTCACACGGTTTTCAGTGGCGGGGGGGTTCGGAGTTACTGCGGACGATGCGGGTCGGTCGATTGCCGTCAGCATCTGGGATGTAATTTGCTGGGCACGTTCGTCCCCCTTGACGATGACCTGGTTCTTCGCAGGGTCAATGTAAACCTCTGCCGTGCCAGGCGTGATCATCTTCTGGATCTGGTTGGCCGCCGCCGTGGCATCCACGTGCTGCAGGCTATAAGCGCGCAACCCCGTTGCCGGCGCAGTTTGCTGCGCCATGAGATGACTGGAAATCACCAGGGCACATACCACTCCCAGTGAGATAATTGGATTTGGGTGAGACTCAGCCACTCTTTGGTATCTCAACACGACGTATCCCCTGTTCTTAGGTGAACACCCCTGCTCCCCTGGGGTACCCAGGTTCGCAGCATCGCATGGGCGCAATATCTAGTACTTTCATTACCATCGGCATAACCGGCCCCTTCGGTGAATAAGAGGTGGCAAGAAAGAGGGTGAAATGAATGCCCTATTCGCCGAAAATCTCGCGAATATGAACCCGGATAAAAGAGATTCCGGTCCCCATGAAACGAGGAGATGAGAGACGGAACAGGGACTAGCGAGAATCGTCGTTCCCGGTTGTCGTCCTGCTGCCCACGCTTGTCAGCCTGGTTGCTTCCGACAGATTCTGACCACGCTTGATGATCAGGGAAGAACCTTCCTCCGTATCAATCTGGAGGGTCTTGAAAGTGATTTCCTTGACGACTCCGATAACCGTACCAAGCTGCACCTCGTCACCGATATGCAGCTTGAGTACCTCGCCAACCTCACGTCGCAGGATCCAGGCCTCCACCGTGTTACCGATTTGCACGGTACCAGTAAAGAAAGCGAGCTGGGCATTATCGAAGCGTGGGGGAGCCTTGGGGCGGGCAACTGGCTCTCGTTCCGGTCGAAAGCGAAGCGTGTATGTCCGTTCAGCTGTCTTGGCCGGGAATCCACTATCCGTCACGAGTACCGTCAACTGGTAGGACTTCTCCTCATCACTTCGCACACTCACACTCCCGCTCCGGCTAATCACCGGAGCCGGATCCAGGTCGGTCTTGACCAGCTCATAACTGGCAATTCTTTGTTCCCGCTCCTGGGCATTGGCATTGATCGTGAACCGTTCATTCTTGCCTACCTCGAGCGAGACGATACTACTTCCACTGAACGTCGGCTTCTTGTTTGGGGGCCCAAACAGGTTCCGCCGCACGATGGACGCGACATAGGATTCCAGGTCCGACTTCTCCAGGACATCTTCCACCGGTTTCTTCCCAGGCCAGTTTTCGGTCGCTGCCGGGGCATCCACCATGCCGATCGCCTCGATCGTGGCAGTCAACATCATTTCGTTACTCTTGCCAGGCGTCAGGTTCAACTCCTGCACACGGTGCAGGATCGGTGCCGAATAAAAGGCATGAAGAAACTCGACTCCCTTTTTCAGGTCCGTTTTCCCGGTAATACGAAAACTGTGCCGAAAGTACGTCTTGCCGACCGATGCAGCAGATCCGGAAAGGATAACGAAGTCTTCCAGGTCGGTATCCCTGGCAAGCTGAATCAACCAGGACTTGTACTGTGTCTGGGCGCGATCCGGGTCACTGGACAAGGACCGTTCCATCTTCTCACGGAGAAACCTCCCGTCGAGATTCATACGCCTGAGAGTTCGCCCTTTCTGGTCAACAGCATCCTGGGCTGTCGTTAAATCGGTTGCCAGGTTGCCAAAGAGGCTGAAAACCGAACTTCCCACGGCGTACAGGAGCATCAGGCCAAAACAGGCCGCCGTAATCGTTAAGAGAAATCGTTCACGTGTTGACATCAGTTCAATTCCCTCCCCTGTGCGATCCCGGTCTGTGCCGAAGCATCCGATCCAACAGCCTCCTCCCCCGCTTCCTCAGCAGCGGCGTCATCTGTTTCACTTTCCGGCTTCGGTTTGAATTTCCGCGGCAGGACATCAACGGTCTGTTTGAAACGGGTCTTGTAATTCGGATCATCCTCGTCCGGCTTGATTCCATCGCTGCGGACCGCAGCGAAGAAACGCCGCAACTCGTTCTCCATCGGCCCCACTTTTTCCGCAGCACTGACGTTGACATCCATACTGATTCGCCCACCGGCACCCGTCGGGTTTGAGAGGTGCATGTTTCGAACAATCGCATCATCTGATGAGGGAAAATGGTCCGACAGAAGCGAGATCTCGTCCAGCCAGACGACATTCGTATCGACAAAGGTCTCGATCAACTTGCGCTTGGCACCAATCGTCGCCGCGTCAGTGATTTGCTTGTCCAGGTCAATGGACTCTGCCACTTTCTCGCTCACGGCGCCTGACTTGACGTAGTAGAGAGAGCCAACCAGGACTGCCATGACCGCGAGGCCGACAAACGAGAGAAGACCATAACGCACCGTCTTTTCACCACGTGTCGCCACGCGTGGAGGCTGCCGGGGATTCAGGAAATCCAGCGCCGGTGGCTGGCCGGTCGCCTCATCGGCTAGTAACCCCAGGAGCGCTGTAAAACGTTCAGGATGGTTCGGTGCTGTCCCACTGTAGTCGAACTGGTCAAGGCAGTCGTAAAGCTCCACCGGGAGATCCAGACCGTCTGCCAGTTGCTCGGCAAGCTGGCTGTCGGTGCCAAGAAGCACGATCTTCTCAACGTGGTCTCCTGAGAGCTGGTTATTCGCTGCCACGACCGTACGACGAATTTCTCCCTGGAGCAGCGAAACATTGATGTTGCCTGGCGGCGACTGGGAGTCCCCTCCCATCACCATTTCATCGTCAGCAACGCCTGGGTTGTCCGTCGCTTCACTCGCCTGGCTGCCAGGCGTATCGAGCCGGGGAAGACGTGCGTTTCGAGAGAGTACCGCCTGCCTTTGATGAACGACCGTAAGATCCACTTCCTGGTCCAGCAGGTCTACCAACAGGCTGGTGGGTGACATCCTGTCCCTGCGAACCCAGGCTGAGGCGCCACTGAAGCTGCGAATCGCCATGCGTCTCGGAGAGATGCCAGCA
>JAPYUD010000443.1:0-3451 GCA_029936215.1 Pirellulaceae bacterium
TTTCTGTGCACCCCTGGCGACGGTGCACTCGCAGGATGACTGGGAGAAACTTCCTGACATGCCCGTGGGGAAGTGGGAATCGGGAACCGTGGTCCTTGACGGAAAGCTCTACTTCTTTGGCGGCTATACCCAGGGCGTCAAATCGAGCAAGCGGTGTGACGTGTTCGATCCATCCAAGCCAAACGAAGAAGCCTGGACGCGAATCCAGGACCTGCCCAGTGCGATCACGCACATGAACATGGTTCTCGACGGCCGAACAGTCTGGTTCGCAGGAGGTTTCAAGGATGGCTACAAGGGGCACACGATCGCCGAAGTGTGGAGCTACGACATTGACAAGGATCGCTACACGGCGGCCCCCTTGCTCCCAGAAACGCGGGGCGGCGGTGGGTTGGCCCTGGTCGGCCGCGTTTTACATTACATGGGCGGCGTAAAGGCGGATCGGGACACCGATGCGGCGGACCACTGGGTACTTGATCTCGGCCAGTGGGCGAAGGGGTCGGCCCGCTGGAAGAATGCCGCCCCCATGCCCGCGCCCCGAAACCAGTTTTCAACCGTGACGCTGGGTGGACAGATCTATGCGATCGGCGGCCAGTTTCATCACGACAGTGGCCAGCATGACCAGTCACGTGTCGACATCTATGATCCAAAAACAGATTCCTGGAGCCGCGCTCCGGAACTTCCCAAGGGCCATTCGCACGCCGAAGGGGGCACGTTTATCAGTGGCGGCCGCATCTTCATGGTCGGCGGCCACACGACTCCCGCCGGCGGACGCAAGATCATCGACGCCGATATCCTGGCACTCACGCCAGGGGGTGAGTGGAAATCGGTTGCCAGGTTGCCCATGCCACTGTCCTCACCGGCTGCCGCGATGATCGATGGCAAGCTCTACGTTGCGGGTGGATCGCCCAATGGAGGCAGCGTCCAGGCGAAAATGTGGGTCCGCAAGGCACCCTGATCTTCCCTGGTCCGCGGAAGTTACTTGCCGGCCGTTCCAAACCAGTTTTTCTCTTTTCCGCCCTGCATGAACAGCTTTCCCTCGCCACTGGCAAGCATCAGGGCGACCGTCGCATTACCGATCGGGTGCAGGCCCAGGTATTCGTCGCCGCCGTAGTTGCGTTTGCCGCCAAAGTAGACCGCAGGACCCGCCGAACTGCGGCAGAGCTCGAGGTACGGCTTCCATTTTTGCATCACCTGCTTGTGGCCTTCGGCACTGACCAGCTTGACCCCAGCGGTCCCGTAAATCAGGCCGATTGAGGACATCGCATGGGCGTGTCGCATACGACCCTGGTACTTTACCAGCGAGTCGGAAAACTGTCTGGCGAGCTTTGGCTCCTTGCCAGCAATCGCCAGTGCACATGTCATCGCCCCGGTACGTGCCGCGATATCCGGACTCCAGGGAGCCCGGGAGGAATAGCCGATAGCCCCCGTCGCCTTGTCAATCGATCCCTGGATCTCCTTGAGCGACCGGTCCCAGGCCGCCTGGTCCATGGGGATACCGCACTTGGCCGCCAGAGCCCAGGCGAGGTGCGCCTGGGTATTAATGATCACCAGGCCGCCGCCGTCATATCCGACGATAAAGTGATGGCCCATCGTTCCGGTGGGTGACACGCGCTGCGCCAGAAGACTGCAGCATTTTCTCAGGTCAGCGAGCACGGTCTTGTCCCCGGTGGCAAGGTGGTACTCGGCCAGGAAGATGCCGGTCGAGGCCGCCTGCCAGCTCTTGGGACCGACCTTGGGATCGGCCGGGTCAATGCGCGAGATGCTCTTTCGCTGGAGGAACCCAATGGCACGCTTGATCGACTCTCGATGGCTTTCCCTGTTGTCCGCCAGCAGCGCCAGGCCGCAAAAGGCGGACATGTAAACATCTGCATCCCCTCCGACCCCCGGTTGCCAACTGCCGTCCTGTCGCTGCGTGGCAACAAGGTGGTCGGCAATCGCCGCCAGGTACTTTGTGCTCTTTGCGCACTCACGCGGAAAGCTGTCCGCAAAGAGAGGGGAGGCGGGCAGAGGGATCTTGAGAGCCAGGGTCTTCTCATTCCGCTGCACTGTCAGTTGGAGCTGATGTGTTTGACTCGCGCACGCCTGCTCAATAGCCAGCCCAATCGCCTCCTGCGGACCGCTCAGCCCCGCATCGGTCTTCATCGAGAAGGCCGAGGGCTTCTTTCCCGCAATCGTGAGGATCCGGTCCCCCACGACCAGGCCCCCTTTCTCTGCAGCTCCACCCGACCCCACGTCCTTGACGAGGATGGCACGTTCCCCATCGGCGAGCCGGCCGGTCGCCGAAAGCACGCCCATCGGGAAATCGTGATGTGACTGGTTTTTGTCGTTGCTCAGACGAGGCCGGTAGAGTGCCTGTTGTGCAGCAAGCCGTGGCGCAGGGAGCAGCCAGCAGGCCGTGGAGGCAACAAGCAAGGGCAGGAGTATTGTTTTCATGAGGATTCAATTCATTCGGAAGTATGTGTGCCGAGGACATCTCGTCGGGGTGTAGATCTTATCTTAATGCCAGGTTCGGTCAGGGATAAGAGACGTTTATACCAGCAACCCCCTCTGCCTGGAGATCGCGCCTTGCATGCTTGAATCGCCGGGCGGGCGAACGGTACGATACGGCTAACCTTCACATGAGCCCCAGGGACAATCCAATGAAATTCAATTCAGGTAAAACCTGTTTCCTTGCGGCAGCAGCCATACTGGCCTGTTCCCTTATCGCATCGGCCGCCCCTCCGAAGGGTGAGGCGGGCTTTGTTTCGATGTTCGACGGAAAAACCCTGGATGGCTGGGAGGCAACTCCGGCAAATACGGCACCCGCCTGGACAGTCAAGGACGGGATGATCGTCGGCAACGGTGACAAAGGGAGAGGGTACCTGACCTACAGCCGGAACAAGCAGGTTGCTGACCTGGAACTCCGCTTCAGCTACCGGTTTCCTGGCAAGGGGAACAGTGGGGTGAGCATTCGCGCGATCAAGGATGAAACCGGCCGGCGTGATTTCCAAAGCTACCACGCCGATATTGGCCACCTGGGAATCGGGAAAAATGTCATGGGAGCATGGGATTTCCATACTCCCGGCCGCACCGAGCATCGTTGTTTTCGCGGGGATCGCCTGGTCATCGATGAAAATGACCAGCCCCAGATCACGGCCATCAAGGATGCCCTAACCGAGTCAGGTATTCACAAGGGTGGTTGGAACGACATGCGGATCATCGCCAGGAGAAACAACTTCAAGCTGTACATTAACGGCACGTTGTCATCGGAATTCACCGAGAACATCGATCCGGCGAAGCGACTGGACAAGGGCATGATCCAGTTACAACTTCACGATCCGGGCATGATCGTTCATTTCAAGGATCTGCGGATCAAGGTCTATAAATAGATCCTTGCTTCTTATCTAACCAAAAAGTTCCGAGACCGCCCGGCCCTGGACAATCGGGTGCGGCCGTCCGAAACGATCGTAAA
>JAPYUD010000444.1:0-3448 GCA_029936215.1 Pirellulaceae bacterium
TTGTCGTGTCGGAACGGGCAGTCTCCGGCGGCAGGCCCAGTTGCTGCATGCTCGTCCGGACCTTGAGGTGCAACCCATTCGAGGCAACGTGGAAACCCGGATTTCCCAGCTGGATGAGAATCAGTATGGTGCGATCGTCCTCGCAGAAGCCGGGCTTGTCCGCCTGGACCTGCAACACCGGATCAGCCAGATCCTGCCTGCCCAGATCGTCCTTCCTGCTGTCGGACAGGGGGCCCTGGGGCTAGAAACACGAACCGACGATGACGATACCCGTGGCCAGCTTGCCTCGCTTGATGATCCAGCCACGCACTCAGCAGTAATCGCTGAGCGGTCCCTGCTGGTGACCCTTCGCGGTGGCTGCCTGGCACCCATCGGAGCCTGGGCCCGCTGGGAGGAGGACATCCTGGTGCTGGATGCCGTTTGTCTGGATGACAAGGGAAGTTCGCGACTGACAGCAACAGGAAGCTCCGACGGCCAGGACCCCGCTGAACTGGGAGTGCGGCTGGCAAACGACTTGATTGCCCGTGGAGCCCTGGAGCTGATTGGACGATCCTAGGCGGATGGGGCCCCTGAAACAACAAGTTTTTTCTGGTGGAAACCGGAACGAATGCCGATCTAACGTGGCAGGGCAAAGGGACTTGGCAGCAAGGACGGGTCGATGGAAATCGCGACGCAACTCTTCGGGACCCAGCAGGTGCAGCGAGAGCAGATCCTGCACTTTCCCACTGGCGTCATCGGTCACGAGGATGACCACCAGTGGATGCTGCTGGCCGATGAGGAGCAGTCTGCCCTGGCCTGGTTACAGTCTCTTTCCACGCCCCTGACCAGTTTGCCAGTCATCAGCCCTCGCCGTTTTTTCGCCGACTACCAGGTCTGCCTCGACTCTCCCTTGCTTAAAACGTTGCATCTCTCACCCCAGGACCAGCTTTATGTGCTGGCCATCGTCTCGCATGTCCAGTCCAGCCTGACGGCCAACCTGCGAGCGCCGATTGTGCTGAATGTCACACGGCAACTGGGCGAACAGGTGATCACTATCGATCCACAACCGGTCCAACGGGCTATTCAGGGTGCCGGTGAAAGTTTCCGCAAGATCGCCTGAGACGGCTCACCCGAAGCACTGCTAGCCTTCGATGAAGAGTGGCTCCACCAGCTGCGGAATGACCCCGGTTTCATGTCCCCGCCGAAGCAGGGTTCGAACTGCCTCGCAACCCCGCTCACCAAAATCAAGCGTCCAGTCATTCACGTACATGCCGACAAATTCATCCGCCATCCCACGATCCAGGCCACGCCCAAATCCAAGAGCGTAGTCCAGTGCATCACCCCGGTGCTGCAGGCCAAATTCAATGCTCTGCTTGAGCAGGCCGGTCACCTCCTGCATCGCCTGATCTCCCAGGTCACGCCTTATGGCATTGGCTCCCAGGGGCAATGGCAAGCCGGTCTGCTCGTGCCACCACTCGCCCAGGTCCACGATCAGTTTCAATTGCTGGCTGGCGTAGGTCAGCTGTCCCTCGTGGATGATCAGCCCGGCGTCCACCGGTTGCCCCTGGTACTCGCCTGCTTCCACCACGTCCAGGATCTCGTCAAAGGGAACCAGGCAATGATCAAAATCTGTTTCCAGGCACATTCGCAGGGCCAGGTAGGCTGTCGTCAGGGTCCCCGGCACGGCAATTCGCATGCCTTTCAGATCGTCTACCGAGACCCCCTCACGAGCCACCACCATGGGACCATACTTATCTCCCATGCTGGCGCCACAGATACAAAGAGCATAGATGTCGGAGAGGTGGGCATAGGCATGCAGGCTCACAGCAGTCAGTTCCAGTTCTCCACTAAAAGCGCGTCGGTTCAGCGTCTCGATATCTACCAGTTCATGTTCAAAACGGTATTGCCCCGTTTCCAGCAAGTCCTTGGCAAGGGCATAAAACATAAAGGCATCATCCGGATCCGGACTATGGCCAACTCGTATCAATTGCTGTTCATCAACCACGTTTATCGTGCTCCAGTGAAAATCATCGTGTACCACGCATGGAAAGGAGAGACGAACCGGTCATCATGGAGTATGGAAACGAGCGTTGCAATGGGCCCCAAAAGCAGCCAGTTCCCGCTCAATTCAGCTTCCGTTGGTGTAAAATAGTCAGACTTTCTTACCCGGGCAACTAACCGCCGACAGTCTTGATGACTTAACCGCACAGGCCATGCTTTCCAACAGCTCGTGGATGAACGATGAGCACCTTTGAATTCACCTGCAACCGCCAGCCAACGGTCGGGATTGAATTGGAACTTGCCCTGGTGGACCGGGAGAGCTGGCAACTGGCAAGCCAGGCAGGGGAGGTACTGGCCAAGCTGGATCCTGAATCGGCGGTTTCATTTAAGCCGGAACTGGTGCAGTGCTGCGTGGAGATCAACACGGGAGTCTGCTCTACCATTGCCGATGCCCAGCAGGACCTGGAGGGGAAACTCCTGAAACTGCAGTCGCTTGTGGGACCGCTAAACCTCTCCCTCTGGTGGGGCGCAACTCACCCTTTCTCACTCTGGCGAGATCAACACATTACCCCCAACGAACGCTACCGGAAACTGGTGGAACTGCTACAGGAAATGGCCCGCCGCCTGGTTACCTTTGGCCTGCATGTCCATGTTGGCGTGGACTCGGGGGACAAGGCAGTAATGATCTGCGATCGCATGATGCGGCACCTACCGACACTTCTGGCACTGAGCTGTAGCAGCCCGTACTGGGATGGGCGTGATACCGGGCTCTGCTCTCACCGTTCCAAGATCATGGAGGGACTGCCAACAGCTGGACTCCCCTCCATGATGCGCAACTGGAGCGAGTACGTTTGGCTGGTCAACCACCTGGTTTCCACGGGCTTTATCAACACCATTCGGGAAATCTGGTGGGATATCCGTCCCCACCACAGCTTCGGTACGGTGGAGGTGCGTGTCTGTGACATGCCAGGCAACCTGGACGATTCACTCGCTATTGCGGCCCTGATCCAGTGCCTGGTACAGGCGCTTTCCGATGAAATTGACAGTGGTACCTACCAGCATGATTACCATCCGATGATGGTCCGGCAGAACAAGTGGCGGGCATGCCGGTTTGGTATCGACGCTCAACTGGTCAATTCTTTCAACTACGAGGTCGAGCCCCTGGGCATGGTGGTAGGGGGACTGGTAGAGCAACTGCGGCCAATTTCCCAGTCCCTGGATTGCGAGGATGAACTGCTCCAGGTGAATGAGATAGCCCGGCGGCCTGGCTGGGCAGATCGTCAACGGGCCATCCTGGCTGAAACGGGCCAGGCCGAGCAGGTCGTTGAGCAGCTTTGCCAGCAAGCCTGGATCGGCTCCTGACCGACCGGACTCCCCGGAGCGAGGAGAGCCCGATACGAGAAAATGACCCCTACGGGACTCGAACCCGTGTTGCCGGCGTGAAAGGCCGGAGTCCTAGACCGCTAGA
>JAPYUD010000445.1:0-3447 GCA_029936215.1 Pirellulaceae bacterium
ATGTAGGGGAGTGTGAAGCCAACCAGCGCAAAGCGGAAGGACGCCATCGCGGTTGGCATGATCTTTGACTTGGCAATCGATGCACTGGCATAGGCTGCCAGTGCCACCGGCGGCGTGACCATCGACATCATGCCAAAGTAAAAGATGAAAAGGTGGGCAGCCAGCGGGGTAAAGAGCAGGGATCCATCCGGGTTCAGCGCCAGGGTCCCCAGCACCGGTCCAATCAGCGTGGCCATCAGCAGGTAGCAGACGGCCGACGGCAGGCCCATCCCCAGGATGATGGAACAGAACATGATCGCGACCAGTGCCAGCATCAGGTTCATCTTTGCCAGCGGCACAATCGCGTTGGGAAATTCCGTCCCCACCCCGGTCAGCAGGACGACGCCAATAATGATCCCCACGCAGCCGCCGGCCGACACCAGTGCCACGCCCGATCGAGCCGTCTGCATGAAGGA
Organism: Pirellulaceae bacterium; assembly: GCA_029936215.1. Taxonomy (GTDB): domain Bacteria; phylum Planctomycetota; class Planctomycetia; order Pirellulales; family Pirellulaceae; genus SAT2750. The sequence goes on from JAPYUD010000445.1 coordinate 456, forward strand.
GCCATGAACCAGGGGCCGCCAGTCCCTCGAGAGCAGGCCGGCCAGCATGACTACCAGCATTGCAGGAATCCCGGCGTCCGCCCAGGCTCGCCAGCCTGACAGGCTGACCGGGTTATCGCCGCGGGATCGCATGACCGCAACTGCTGCTGTCACGACCAGGAAAGAGATGATCGCCAGGTTACGACTCTTGCGGGAAACTTTCAGGCGAGGGCTGAATATCGAGAGTAGCAGGATCACCTCGAGCGAGTAGGTCACCGCCCGGAAGGGTGTAAAGCCGACAAGCAGGAATCCGATCAGGGACCCCAGCGCACTGACAAAAACCAGTCCCTCGTAGTTCAGCAGCGACGGGCGTTCTCCGCTCGACGGCTGCGGTGCCCGGCCAATGCGTCGGGAATAAAAGTAGACGATCAGCAGCAGCGAGAGGTAATAAAGCAGTGCCGGCACCAGCGCCGCCTTGGCAATCTGCAGGAAGGTGATCGCTGGCAGGCCGACGCTGCTGTTGTCAATGATCTCCAGCATCATGTAAGCGCCGGCTCCCATCACCGGGGGCATGAGTGCTCCACCCGAGGCAGCAGCAGCCGTGATCCCTCCCGCGATCGTTGGTTTGAATCCCGCGCTGCGCATCATCGGGATCGTAAAGGTGCCGGTCGTCACCGCGTTAGCCACCGCGCTGCCCGAGAGTGAACCCATCAGCCCCGCACCTGCCACCGAGACCATCGCCGGCCCGCCGGAAAAACTGCCAAACATCCGCTGGGCAAAATCAATGATGAACTGCGTCGCGCCCGACATCTCCAGGAAGGCCCCGAAAACCACAAACAGGAAGACGTAGCGGAACATCACGCCCATCGCCACGCCAAACACGCCCTTGGTGCCCAGGAAGGCCTGCGAGGCAATCCTGTCGATATCGTAGCCCCGGTGAGGGAAGAGCCAGTCCGGCATGGCCCGGCCGTAGTAGGCATAGAGCAGGAAGACACCGGCCAGCAGCGGCAGGGCCAGGCCGATCGACCGCCGTGTTGCTTCCAGCACCAGCAGCGTGGCCAGGATGGCAACCCAGTGATCCAGGGTGGTAAACTCGCCCACCCGGTCATTGGTCAGGGCCTTGCCCTCCCAGATCAGGTACCCACAGCAGACGGCAAACAGAACCGCCAGGCCCATATCAAACAGTCGCAGCCAGCCGACATCTTCCCATCGCTTGGCCACCGGGAACATCAGGAAACAGATGGCACTGCCCAGCAGCGAGAAAACAGCCAGCTGCGTCAGCGGCGAAAGCGAGGCATAGTTCACCTCGTAAATGGTGAACATCGAGATGGCAATGCTGAGTGCAGAAACCAGCGCGATCCGGACTCGATCGATCATACTCGGGAGATCTTTCGCTCGAAATTCCTAAGCGGGTCTATCAGGATCCATCTGCCTGATCGTCCGGCCAGATACCAAGTTCTTTGTAATAGCGGATCGCACCCGCATGAAAGTCCGTGCCGACGTTACGAACCACGTTTTTCTCGGTGATCGCCTTCCCGGCTGCATGGGTCTCGGCAATTTTTGTGCGGTTCTCGAAGATCGCCTTGGTCGCGTTGTAGACAAAATCCTCGTCCGCATCACTGCGAACAAGCAGGTGGGCAGAGCCCACGTTCAGGCCGGCAAAATCAGTCGCCTGGCCCTTGTAAGTCTCTGCCGCAACGGTGACTGCACTAAAGGACGGAAAATCCGCCACAAGCTTCTGCCGCTGTGGCTCACCATAAGGAATCAGCAGGATATCCATGGTCGAGGCCGCACTGGTGATTGCCGGGGAGACCTTTCCTCCTCCCAGGAAAGTCGCCGCCACCGAGTCGTCCTGCAGGTAGCCCACCGATGTGGAAAATCCCGCATAGACCGGCTCAAAATCGTCGTAGGTCACCCCGTGGGCTTCCAGCACCGGGCCCAGGAAATACTCGAATCCCGCACCTTCAGGACCGACAACAATCCGCTTTCCCTTGATGTCGGCCAGCGTCTCAATCCCCGTACCCTCCTTGGTCACGAACATTCCGATCAGCGGGAAAATTGTCATGATCGACTGCACCTCGTACTTCTTTGTAAATCCTCCCTCGCCACGGACAGCAAAGAAACTGATCGAGGAATTTGCCATGCCGATCTGGATATCCCCCGATTCCAGCAGCCGGTAATTCTCCAGTGACCCCCCGGTCGCCTCGGCGGTGGCCTTCCTCCAGCCCCCCGCCTCCTTGCCCTGGTTCAGCGCGTCACTGATCGCTGCCCCGACACTGTAAAACGCACCGCCAATCTGGGCCGTCCCGAGGCTGACAAATTCGGGCGAGCCGGATTCACCGCCGCCATCACCGTTCCCACCGCCGGAGCCTCCCTTGCAACCGGAAAAACCTGCCAGGGAAATCCCTACCAGGATGGCAAGGGCACAAAGAAATCGGGAGCGGGTACTCATGATCTGGATCCTTCGTCTAGGGCCCCTGTTCAACAGAGGGTAACTATAAAAGTACTCGGCGGGAAAGCGGATGGTTCCTGTTACAGAAAAATGGTAACACCTTGTCCGGCGATCTGCCAGATCCAGCCAGTCACTGCTGGTTATGGTTCGGGCCAGTTGAGATGCTTGTGCAGGAACTTGTACGTCCCCACCGCGTTGATCGTGTGGGGGCCGTCAAACCACTCGATCTCCGTCCGCTCCCCGATCTTCAGCTTGCCCTGGTACATGTGCCGGACCTTGCCGAACTCGTAGCCGACCCACTCGTCCTCTCCGACCCCGTCAAAGTGTCCTCGCTCAACCATGAAGGGACGGGGGCAGATCAGGTAGGCCATCTCGGCATAGTTAAAAGTGCTGCCCAGGTTCCACTCAAAAATCTCGTACTCCCCGGTCCACATGTAGCTGAAGTTGTGCCGGGTGGAGGCATTCTTGAGCACCCACTCATTAAAGTCGGCCGAGCAGATGGAGAGACAGTAGTCAGTCACCAGCGGCGGAATCCGCATGGCACTCTTGCCTCCGTAGGAA
>JAPYUD010000446.1:0-3421 GCA_029936215.1 Pirellulaceae bacterium
CGCGGGGGCTGATCACGAGCCGGCGAGTTCAGAGGATCTTCCCCACCATGAAAAACCGGTTCCCATACCTGCTGGTACTTCTCTTCGGAATCCTGCCCTGCTGCCCGCTCAGGGCAGAGCCGCCCGCGGAGAAGCCGTTCGTCCAGTACGATAAGAAACCGGCCCGCTACCTGAAACGGCTCCACCGCAAGGGGACAGCAGAATCGGCTGCTGCCCGCTTCTCCTTCCGCGAGGACTACCCGGGGGGCTTTGCCGCCTGGCAAAAGGATGCCCGCGAGAAACTGGGAGAACTGCTGGGGCTGAGTCAGATCAGGACAGATACCGGGACCCACCAGCCCAGCGTGCGGCTGGGCAAGGCGATCCAGGAGGATGGCTACCGGCGACGGCTCGGTGAGATAGAAACCGAGCCGGGGGTCACCATCCCCTTCTGGCTACTGGTGCCGGACGGGGAAACAAGGACCCCCCGGCCGCTGGCCCTTTGCGCCCACGGACATGACCAAGATGGATGGAATACCTACGCCGGCGTTTACCGTGACGAGGACCATCGCGGTGGCACGCTCTCCAAGGACGGCAACGTCGGCGTGCAGGCCGTCAGGCGGGGTTTTATCACCCTGGTCCCGGCTACCCGCGGCCTGGCCGCGGCCGTCTCGGTTCCCGATCCGAAGGGCCGTCATGGCAATCGTCCCTGCCGCGCCCAGTTGATTCACTGCCTGCTGGCAGGCAGGACAGCGATTGGTGAACGGGTCTGGGACACGCAGCGAATCCTCGACTGGGCGCTGGCCACGCTGCCTGGAATCAACCCGGAGAAGGTGCTGATGCTGGGCAACTCCGGCGGTGGTGTGTTAACCGTCTACGTGGCGGCGCTGGATCGGCGGGTCACCGTGGCAGTACCAAGCTGTTCTTTTAGCTCCTATACCAGCACGAGCGGTTTTATTTTTCACTGCGATTGCTGCCTGGTCCCTCGCGCCCAGCTGGAACTGGGAGACATGGCCGATATTGGAGCGCTCGCCGCCCCGCGTTTCTTGCTGGCCGTGCATGGCCGCAAGGACAGCCTGCATTCTTTTCCCGACGTGGAAGCAGCCATGGCCCGGGTACGGCTGATTTATGCTGCTGCCCGCGTCAGCGACCACTTTACCCATCGCTGGGGTGAGGAAGGCCACAAGTTCTATCCAGAGCTAATGTGGCCGTTTATCGAGTCGGCACTGGAAAAATAACTTTCCGCCCGGGAGCGGTTATTTTCCTGTCATGTCCGGCTGGCAAGCTGCAACAGAACTGCCAGGTAACAGCCATTCCAGACCAGGTAAAATCCGCAGAGGACGAAAAGGCCAAGGCCGCTAAGAACATGGAGCCAGCCACACCAGGCGAGCACAACCAGCAGGCAGGTGATCGCACACAGACCCAGCGTGCTCCAGAAGAGGGATTCCATCAAGAACCCCAGCTGATCGCGGGCGATCTTGCGAAGAACGGCCAGGAAGCTGGCGTGACTGCCAACCGCCAGGACCAGGGCAATGATCCGCAACGATCGGCGCAGGCCGGAAAAGTCCTCCGAGGGGATCAGCCCGACCACGAAGATCAGCAGGATTGCCAGGCAGAAAAGAACGAGGCTGATCGTGCTCGATCGCCGCGTCGCACTCGGTGCCCCCTGGCGACAAAGGAAAACACCACCAGCAAGATTACAAAAGAAGCTTGGGCCAATCCCGAGCAAAGCCACCAGGCCCATGACCAGCATCGAGGCAATACTGCTAACAATCTCACCTACCGGGGCCAGCGGGCCAGCCAGCCCGTCGGCGCCGATGAACTTTACCAGGAGACCTCCACCGGTCACCTGACCAACCAGCACAATCAGGATGTTGATAATGACGGCAGTCGCAAGTAGCCGCGTTGCCGCACGGACCTCTTTCAAAATCTCTGACCCTTACGAACTGGAATTACATTAACAGGCCGACGAGGAACGTGGCCACAAGCTGGATAACGAATGACTGGATGATACCGGCCACGAAGCTCACGCCAACCACTTCAAAGAAACCGAGGTCGAACCAGCTCATCAATATCCTGACCGAGAGGATGATTCCCGCGATCACCGAAAGCCCTCCGAGGGCCGGGGAGATGGTAGACAAGCCCAGGATCCCCAGGATGACAACGTCCATGATGACGTTATAGAGCAGGCATTTCATGAAATCCTCCTTCATCTCTTCGAAGGAGAGACTGGTGTTCATCATCCAGAGCACGACCACGAAACAGAAAGAAGCCAGGATGATCGCGACAACGCTACTGAGCAGATAAATGACGACAAGCATTTGGATTCGTCTCGTGCTGGAACCTGAAACAAATCACCCCACCCTTCGGGCAAGACGACACCGTGCACCTGGAGAAAGTCGTCCTTTTTATAGCAGGAAGTCTGCTCACCTGTCCCGACTCCAAGGCCATCGGAAACGTGTCGACCCGCTAGTGAGCATGGAAATGGAGTTCTACAATGGGGAAAATTGCTGAACAACAAGGTCTGCAGGGAACACTCGCCGTGATCAAGCAGCTCAATAAAAGAAGGAACCAGGCCGTCTCCGGCGGCAGGGCTGTTCTTCTGGCCGCCCTGCTGGCACCTCTGCTCGCCTGGTGTGGCCAGATCCAGGTGACGACCGGCCAGGAGACCGATCCCCTGGCCGTGCTGGTCGAGGTGCTCAAGTCCAGCGACGACGCCGGTGTGCAGGCGTCCCTGCTGGCAGGCATGCTCAGCGGCCTGGAAGGGCAGAGAAACGTCCGCGCCCCGAAAGGCTGGAGCAAGGTCAGCGCAAAGCTCCTCAAAAGCGACGACCGGGCGGTTCGCACGATGACCCTGCAGCTGGGACAGATCTTCGGTGATCCGCAAGCCATCAAGTTCATGCTCTCCATGGTTCGGGACTCGAAGGCAGAAGTCCAGGACCGCCGCACCGCGCTCAAATCGTTACTCTCGCAGCAAAACAAGCAGGTCCTGGCTGAACTGGACGCCCTGCTGGATGAGCCTGCCATGCAGCTTGATGCGATCCGGGCCTACAGCGTGCTGGAACTTGCAGAAGCTCCCCGGCTGCTGCTGGATCGCTATCCAAAGTTCGCCGCACCAGAACAGCGAGCGGTGATCGAGACCCTGGCAACCCGGAAAATTTACGCGCAAGCACTATTGGCCGCGATGGAAGCAAAAACGGTCGCTACCGACGACGTGCCAGCCTACGTGGCGCGGTCGCTGGAAGGCTTGCTGGGGGATGCGTTCACGAAAGTCTACGGCGAAGTGCGAGAAGTCGCCCAGGATAAAACCGAACTGATCGCCCGCTACAAGAAGCTGCTCTCCCCGGCAGTGCTGGCCAGGGCAGACGCCGCGCACGGCCGGGTTGTCTATGAAAAAACCTGTGCTGCCTGCCATACGCTCTACGAGAGCGGCGGCAAGGTGGGC
>JAPYUD010000447.1:0-3415 GCA_029936215.1 Pirellulaceae bacterium
ACCAGCGGGGAGGGAGGTCGTGGCATCATCGGCCAGGCAGCATTCCAGCCGGCAATCACGGGGACCTTGCCAAAAGCATTGTCCGCAAACCCGACATCCAGATCCCAGGGAAGATAATGCCAGTGTGTACTTCGCGGGTCGTGGTAAAGGTAATAGTTATGTGGGCCCCACCCGGTAAGCTGATCAAAAGCACCGGAGAACAACATCACTGCCATCGTCTTCAGGAAGGCATCCATCTCGATGGTTGACTCCATCACCCTGGCGAAATCCTCATCGGGAGTCCCGTTGATCCTGGCGATCAACTCGAGCACATCGCGCGCATCGTCGTGGGCGGATGAGGATTTTGGCTCAAATGCCAGGCTACGTCGGGCATTGGGGTTGGGTGACGAGCCAACCGGCCTGAGGTCACCGCCCGGCCCCCCCTCATCGTTCTTGTAGAGTGCGCCGCCGTCGGCAAAGTTGTTCTTGATGAAGACGTCGTCAATCCGCTCCACGTTCGTGTAGACACCGTGATAGGTGCCGTTCAGGGAGAGCGTGGCAAAATTGCATCGTGATGCCTTGATGCCCAGGTCACGAAGAATCGCGGTGATCAGCTGTTCGCTAAACAGGCTGCCAAACTGCACACCATTGTCCAGCGCCACCCGCTCCAGGCCGAGAAAAGTCTGCCCTTTCTCAAACTCGCTGAACTTGATCAGGAAACTGCGCTTGTGTTGCTGGTTCGGATTGGAAGAACTGTTCCCCTTGTAACGAACCCCCACATTCTCGATCACCTGGTTGCCCCAGCGAAACGTGGCCGGAACATAAATCCGTTTTGGCAAGGCTGACTTCATCTTGTCCAGGTTGCTCTGCTGGATCTCCAGCTGAATCTCCTGGACCTGGTCAGGGCGGTAGAAGGCGGCCGAATCCTGCTTGTCTGCAAACACAGCGAGGTTTACCGCGCCGAGAAGCCAGGCTGCGAGGAAAAGCTGCCATGCCCTGAAGCGAAACTGTGAAACGTATTGGTACATGGAACGAACTCACAATCGCCGGTCCGCAAGAGTCGAAAATGCCAGTATATCGCCCCAGTCCTTTTGTCCAACTCTGTTCCGATTCGTTTCCCGGAGTTGCACCCGGGCACCCTAGCCATGGGCAAAGAACAGCCAGTCAGTATGCTGCTCGTCAATCAGCCGGTTCTGGTGAGTGACCGGCTCGACACGGACATGCTCGAAGGCCATGTGAAGTGCATCGGCAAACGGTGAACTTTCCGCGTAAGACCAGACCGCCAGGACGCCGCCGGGGGCCAGGTGCTGCCGGGCAGCCAGCAGGCCCTGGTGAGTATAAAACCCGGAGTTTCCCTCACCCAGTCGATCCTCCGGTGAGTGATCGACGTCGATCAGGATCAGGTCCACAAGGTCACCTGCTGGGCCGGCAAGCCGCCGGTAAACGTCGCCCTGGGTAACAACCAACCGCTGCTCACCCGTGAGCTCGGGGGAAAGCGGCACCAGGCCACGCGCAAGCCAGTCAATCACCTGGGGCAACAACTCCACCACCTCCACCTGCCCAACGCGATCGGACAACAGCGCCGCGTGCGCCGTGTACCCCAGCCCGAGTCCACCGACCAGCACCCGCAGATCGTTACCCGGGTTCATCTCGAGCGCGATCCGGGCCAGCGCCTGCTCCGAATCGGTGTACAGGCTGCTCATCAGGAACTCATGATTCAGTGTCACCTCGGTGACAATCGTTCCCGGCTCGGAAAGCAATTCACGCCGCCGCAGGCAGAGAAGTCCTAGCGGACTCTCCTCGTGGGCCAGGATCTCGAGCTTCACGTTGGACATACGCTGTTAACCTATCTCTCCAAGAGGGTCCAACTGACCCTCGGTCGGCTCGGCTCAGCAGAACCAGCTTTCGGTCAGCCGGGGTGTACGGATCCGATCTGGCGAGAGCGAGCAAGCAGCCGCTTCCGGATCCCGGCCGTGCGCCAGCTGCACCAGCCGGAAGAAAGTCACCGCGGGATCCTCCTCGGCAACCGCATCCTTCTCTACCAGCTGTATCGTGTCCTTGTGCAGCTGGTCCATCCGTGGATCGGGATGGGTCCAGCGATAGCTGAACGCTGCTTCGTCAAGTTCTCCCCTGTGCGGTAATGTCTCGGAATGATCGGCTAGCCAGGAGCCCGGTGGAATCAACAGGCGAATCGCGAACTGGACCGGGTCAACATGATCGACAAGGTTATTTTCCTCGACGAAGTCAAGCACCTCGCGATAGTCCTCCAGCGTCGTCCAGGGTGTGAAGGCGACCCAGGTGGGCCGCATCACGATACCCGCATTCCGACAGGCCGCCAGGGCATTTCCCACATCCTCACGCGTGTGCTGCTTGTCGAGGATCTCGAGAACCCGGTTACTGAGCGATTCGACTGCCGAAATGACAAACAGGCAACCCGCCTCGGCAAAGGCCGGCAGATCCTCACCATGCTTCAGGAGGTGCTCGACCTTGGCGGTGAAATCAAAGGTGAGCGAGGGAAACTCCTCATGCATGGCCCTGACAATGCTAAGCGAGTGCCCAGGCCCGTTGAGGAAATCAGGATCGCCAAAGGTGATATGCGTTGCCCCGGCACGAACCTGCTGGCGTATGTCCTCCAGCACGACATCCTCGGGGACGACAAAAAATCGCCCTCCATAAACTGGCGGAATGGGGCAATGTGTACAGAGGTGCAGGCAACCGCGGCTCGCTTCAACGTAACCGGCCGTACGAAAATCACCGTCCAGGTCCAGCTGGGCATAATTCTCCAGGGTTGGTAATTCGGTACGGGACGGAATCGCAAAGGGAAGCCGCTCAAGATGCGGCTTGGCCGGACTGCCAGGAATAATCACTCCGGTAACCGGCTCCCCTGACTCGGCTGCCAGCGACTGGACAAGCGAGACCAGCGGGGATTCGGATTCGCCACCAATACATGAGTCGGCACCGTGCTGGAGCAGGTAGTCCGAGTTGAGCACCGCGTAAAGACCATAGCAACAAATATGACAGGCGGGATTGATCTCTCGTATCCGCTCGATCACTCGCACCCCCATCCGCATGGCAGTATGCATGGGAACCGAGATGCCCACGAAACGGGCCTGGGTTGCTTTCTCCTCGTTGAACGGCTCAACGGCAATGTCCATTGCCGTCGGCGCAAAACCTGCCTGTCGAAGAAAACCGGATGGCATGGCAACACCGACAGGCTGATGTCCAAGCTCGTAGCAGGAGACGAGCAGGATCGCACCGGGGGAGCTCAAGTCCATAACCTTCTCCTGGAGATGCAGCGGCCTGGCAGGAGATGCCCTCGTGGATAGCCGGCTGCCCGAAAAATCAAATTCTCGCATCGCAGTGCCTGATACGCAACTTCGATCTCTCTTCAGGACGAGGATCGCATTTTGTCTTACAAGTGCTAGCAGTGGCGATC
>JAPYUD010000448.1:0-3410 GCA_029936215.1 Pirellulaceae bacterium
GGGCATGGCTCCACCACCTGCTACTGGTCCGAATCGAAGTCGACGGGAGTGCGGCCCGCCTGGCGCTCCTCAACCTCCGGCGGCGCTTCAGCCGGTTCACTGGCCGCCGGTGATATCGTGTCGGGATCATTCTCCTCGTCAACGGGATGGACACTTGGACCGATCAGGTCCGTCAGGTCATCCTCTCCGAGTTCCTCGCTTTCGATCAGGCCACGAGTCACTGTTTCCAGTTCCTCCCGTTTGTCCTTCAGCAAGGCAAGGGCACAGGCAGCAGCCTCGTTGAGGATCGTGGCGACCTCGGCATCGATCAGCTCCATCGTGTGTTCGCTGAATTGCCGTTGTTCGTGAATCTCCCTGCCCAGGAAAGGGTCCTCGTCAGAGAGCTTGTAACTGACTGGACCAAGCTTCTTGCTCATTCCCCAGCGAGTGACCATTCGCCGGGCCAGTCCGGTTGCCCGTTCCAGGTCATTCTCGGCGCCCACCGTGGTTTCATCATAAATCAGCAGTTCAGCCGCACGGCCACCAAGAAGGACGATCAGGTGGTCGCGCAACTGTTTCTCGGCCATGCTGATGCGGTCTTCCGATGGGAGCATCTGGGTTGAACCCAGGGACCGGCCCCGGGGGATGATCGTCACCTTGTGGACGCGGTCGGCGCCGGGAAGAAACCAGGAGGCAACCGTGTGCCCCGCCTCGTGGTAGGCGGTCTTCTCCTTGTCATCGTCCTTGATGATTTCCTCTCGCTTGGCACCCATGATGATCTTGTCGCGAGCGTGCTCGAAATCGTCCATTTCCACTCGATTCTTGTCGTTGCGGGCTGCCCAGAGAGCCGCCTCGTTGACCAGGTTGCGGATATCCGCACCGGTGAAGCCAACCGTGCCGGCTGCCAGTCGTTTCAGGTCGACGTCATCTGAGAGCGGAACATTCCTGACATGGACCTTGAAAATTGCCTCCCTGCCTCGCTGCGTTGGACGATCCACAGCGATGTGCCTGTCAAAACGCCCGGGCCGCAGCAGTGCCGGATCGAGTACATCGGGGCGGTTGGTGGCGGCAACCACGATCGTCGAGTCCCCCTGGTTGAAGCCGTCCATTTCACCCAGTATCTGGTTGAGTGTTTGTTCGCGTTCGTCGTGACCCCCGCCAAGTCCGGCACCACGCTGGCGGCCGACCGCGTCAATCTCATCAATAAAGATGATCGCCGGGGCCTGCTCTTTTGCAGTACGGAACAGGTCCCGTACACGACTCGCTCCGACACCAACAAACATCTGGATGAACTCGGAGCCATTCACGGAAAAGAAAGGAACATCTGCTTCGCCCGCGACCGCTCGTGCCAGCAGCGTCTTGCCGGTGCCGGGCGGACCATTGAGCAGGACACCCTTGGGAATCTGTCCGCCAAGTTTCTCGTATTTTTCCGGGGACTTGAGGAAATCCACGATCTCCTTGAGATCTTCCTTGGCGGCAAGCAGGCCGGCAACGTCCTTGAACGTGATTTGTTTTTCCGTTGCGTCGTACTTGGTCGCCGGGCTCTTGCTGAAGCCCGAGAGGAAACCACCACCCATCATCTGTTCATTCCGGCGGCGGTAGGAGAGCCAGAAAAAGAAGAGGATGATCAGTGGGAAAAAGATCGCGAAGGTGAGCAGCATGGAGGAGGTATTATCTGGCGGGCGGAACCGGTAATTAACATCATGCTCGTCCAGCAGATTCTTGAGTTCCATCGCCGCCTCGGAGCTTGCGGGCAGGTCCGTCTTAAACCGCTCGCCAAGTTCCTTCGGGTCATCCCCTGGTGAAGGGGTCGTGGGCTTGTACCAGCCACGGGCCTCAAGCGGGTAGATCTCCACCCGAGCGATGGCACCCTCGACAATCTTCTTCTCGAATTCCGGGTAATCGACCGATGTGGCAGAATTTTTGCTGACGTAAAAAGTTCCGCCGATAATCAACAGAAGGATGATGAATAACCACATTCGTCCCCCTTCGCGGCGCGGCATCTCCCCGGGGACCTTGGGTTGTTTCCTGTCTTCTGGAGGCGTCGACATCGAATTGGGTTCCTAGAATGCGCAGCGAAAAGCATCAATCGTCATTCTATCTTGGCAGCGGCCTTGAAGGAAAGGTGCGAGGCGCCTTCCGAACCCGCTGGCATTGCTGTTTTTCAGCGATCTGAGTTGGGATCTACAGCAGGAAGTCGCCGTGGATGAAAAAGCCGGTTAAAAGGACCCGGGTCGAAGGGGTCATGTTTGACAGACCGAACGGGTGCCAGGCCAGTGGAGGGTTCCGGGGCCCTTTCTTCCGGCCTGGTACTCTGCTGCGGTTGTGTGCCAGGTGACACCAACGGCTGGGCAAGTATCGAGGGTGGACGGGGGACGCTGGCGGGGAGAGTGGTGTCGTTCGTCTGTATCGCCAGTTCACACCACTTCAACAGGTTTTCCATGTGGGTTTTTTCCTGGTCGGTAAAAATGCCACCATCGATCTTTCCATGTGGAGCTGACGGAGCGACCAGCAGAGTGCTCTGGAGGGGATCCTTGCTGCCGAGTTGTTCCAGGACGTTATAGAGGTTCCGGTAAGTAAGCCTTTGTGGAATCGGCCTGCCTGCTGCGGTGCGCAGCAAGGTCAGAGAGGAACTGGCAGTTGGGCCGTGGCACTGGTTCGTGCCACACCGGTTGAGCATGAGTGGCTGTATAAGCGACGTGAATTGCTGAATCGTTTCGGCAGAAAGCTGGCCGATACGCTGCGATACCTGGTCGCTGTTAACGACCGGCCTGGTTGACCGGGCTTCCCCGGGGGCATGCGCGGGCGGATCATTCTGAATGTCAAGCCGGCGTTGCAGATGAGAGATGCGTACATCTCCCTTGCGAATCGTGCTGGCGTGCTTGATCTGTAGCTCGGCTTCCTTGAGCAGGCCCAGTCGGAGGCACCAGTCTGCCAACCGTACGGTGGATGTGATGTCCCTGGGATTCACCCCGGCACGCTGGAAGGCGTAAAGTTCATGGAGAGATTCCCCGCGAAAAACAATCGCATCACGTCGTAGTCGCAACTGGACACCGGAGTCGAGATCGACCAGGTAGCCGTTGGGCTGTAGATGTACCGTACCGTGTAACGTCTGTCCGTTGCGTAGCAGGAGATAGGCAGTGCGAGAAGCGGGCTCGCTGGCGACAGACGAGGTACATGAAAGAAGCAGTGAGATGGTAGCGAGATATTTCACCATGGCGGGGGAACGATAGGAAAAGCCGTCACAATCGTCAAGATGGATTGAGGAATCTGCCACCGCGGGCACCTGCAACCTTCGCTGCAGGTGCCGGTTTACCGATCAAAAACAGGGTGGCAGAAGCCAACCGGTGAAACAACAGGGAGGGTTGGAGCGTTGGAAAAAGAGGCTCAGCAACGCCGGTTGGTCTATTGTCATGGCGATGTGCAGGGAG
>JAPYUD010000449.1:0-3407 GCA_029936215.1 Pirellulaceae bacterium
GCATCGGTCTGTGTCGACGAAATAGGTGGCGGCTACCCGGCCTGGAAGCTCGATGGCCAGGCCGTGGGGCTGAAGAGATGAGAGGTTAGACGGCTGCACCTGTGAGAGTTTGGTAACCTCTCACCCCTGAATACCTCCTGTCCTATTTGCCGCAGGCGGACTGGCAGGCAGTGGCGCAGAGTTCACGGGTTGCCAGGACGGCATTGAGATTCTCTTCCGCTGGCAGCTTGAGCATCACCCTTCCCTCCTCCACACGCACGGGAAAAACGTGTACCGGATCGGTATCCCCGGCCAGAGACCGCCCATCCTTGAGGCTGAACGTCCGCTTGTGCAGCGGGCAGGCAACCTTGGGTTCACCGTCCAGGTCTCCGATGATCCCCTGTGAAAGCACAAACGCCCGCTTGTGGGGACACATGTTCTGGCAGGCATACCATTCACCACGGCTGTTGAAATTAAAGACGGCGATTTGCACTTCACCATACTTGACCGTGGCACCACCATTGGACGGAAAATCCTCAACCCGGCCGACATCGACCCAGCATGTTGGCACATCATCCGGCAGGTGTTCTGCCTGCAGTTGCCCGATCGTCTTTCCTCCCCGGGTGACTTCCTCCAGGATGGGGAGCATCACTCGGTCCTTTTTCCAGTCAGCCGGTCGCCGCTGGCCACGCTCGGTGATGATCTCGATCCCCAGCTCGTTCTCGTCACTGTTAACAAACTGGCGGAAGCGACTGCGGAGTTCGGGGTTGTCGACGACCTCTTTCCACTCACAGCGATACGTCTCCACCAGGTACTGCATCTGACGTTCCAGCTCCTCGCAGATTCCCAGGTGGTCATCGATGACCACGTCCCTGAGATAGTCGATACCTCCTTCCATGTTTTCCAGCCAGGTGGCGGTTCGAGTCAGCTTGTCGGCGGTCTGGATGTAGTACACCAGGAAGCGGTCCAGGTAACGAACCACGGTCTCCTCGTCCAGATCAACGGCCAGCAGGTCCGCATGTCGTGGCCGGGCCCCACCGTTTCCACATACATACAGGTTGTAGCCGTTCTCCGTGGCGACCAGTCCGAAGTCCTTTCCCTGTGCCTCGGCACACTCGCGGACGCACCCGGAAACTCCACCCTTGATCTTGTGCGGCGCGCGAATACCCCGGTAACGCTTCTCCAGCTGGATTGCCAGGCCAACCGAGTCGTGCAGGCCATACCGACACCAGGTGGATCCCACGCAACTCTTGACAGTCCTGAGTGCCTTGCCATAGGCATGGCCACTCTCGAAGCCGGCGGCCACAAGTTCTTCCCAGATATCTGGTAACTGGTACCCCTGTGCCCCAAACAGGTCAATCCGCTGTCCCCCGGTGATCTTCGTATAGAGGTTATACTTGCGGGCCACCTGGCCAAGCACGATCAGTTTCTCGGGAGTGATCTCACCACCCGGTACCCGGGGGATGACGGAATAGAGTCCCCCTCGCTGGATATTTGCCAGGAAGCGATCATTGGTGTCCTGCAGAGTCTCCTGCTCCAGGATGTGCTCATTCCAGAGGCTGGCCAGGATCGAGGCGACTGTCGGCTTGCAGATCTCGCAGCCATCGCCGCTGCCGCATTCCGAGAGCAGCTGCTGGAAAGTCCTGATCTGCTTGATCTTGATAATCTGGAACAGTTCGGTCCGTGTGTAAGCAAAGTGTTCACAAAGGTCCTTACGGACCAACTGCCCGGATTTCGACAGTTCGGCATTGAGGATCCTGGTAACCATCGGCAGGCAGCCCCCACATCCACTCCCTGCCGACGTACAGCTTTTCAGTTGTCCAAGCGAGGTGACCTGCTTCTGCTGGATCACCTCGATCAGTTCTTCCCGACTGACATTGTGGCAGGAGCAGACCTGGTCATCGCCGCTCATCGGCTGCTCAGCAACACCGGTCTGAGGACCTGCCAGGAGCTGTCCGGGCGGGCAATCCAGGATGGCCCCTTCCAGGCAGATGGATCGCAGGCGACCGTAATCACTGGCATCACCAACCAGGATTCCGCCGAGCAGCTTCTTCCCCTCGTGATCCACCAGCAGCTTTCGGTAAACCCCGGCGCAGGGATCTTCCATCACCAGCGCCCGCCCCTGATTGGCATCGATCTCGTGATCCCCGAAGCTGGCGACGTCGACGCCCAGTAATTTCAGCTTGGCGGAGAGGTCGCCGCCTCGAAATTCCACTTTTTCATCACCCGCCAGGCGTGCAGCGACCACGTCTGCCATTTCGTAACCGGGAGCCACCAGGCCGTAGAGCATGTCGTTGTGGGAAGCCACTTCACCAATCGCGAAGATCCGCGGATCGCTGCTCGTGAGCTGGTTACCGACCACCACGCCACCCCGCGTACCGATCTTGAGGCCACTTTTTTTCGCCAGCTCATCCCTGGGCCGGATACCGGCCGAGACAATGACCATCTCTACTTCCAGCTCGGAGCCATCGGCAAACCGCATCCCCGAGACCGAGTCCTCGCCCATGATCTTCTCGGTGGATACTCCCAGGTGCAGCTGGATTCCAAGCTTCTCGATCTGTTCGACCAGCAGCGCTGAACCTCCATCGTCCAGCTGCCGGGGCATCAGGCGAGGAGCGAATTCGATCACGTGGGTCTCCAGCTCCAGGTCATGGGCTGCCCTGGCCGCCTCCAGCCCCAGCAGGCCACCGCCAATCACGGCTGCCGAGCAAACGCCATCCGCCCAGGCGATAATCGCCTCCAGATCTTCAATCGTTCGATAGACAAAGACCCCTGGCATCTCGATCCCATCGATCGGCGGCACGAACGGCGTGGACCCCGTCGCCAGCGTGAGAAAGTCATAAACAATCTCACGGCCCTGCTCGGAAGTGACCTGCCGGTTCTGCCGGTCAATCGTTTTCACCCGGTCACCCACATGCAGGATGATACCGTGCTGCTGGTACCACTCGAGCGTGGTCATCGCCAGCTGATCAGCGTCACGATGATCGAAAAATTGCGTCAGGCCAACGCGGTTGTAGGCAGGGCGTGGTTCTTCACCGAACACAACGATCCGGAAACACTTGTGTAGCTCATGATCCACCAGTCTCTTGCAAAACCGGTGCCCCACCATGCCATTTCCAACAACGACAATTGTCCGGGACCGATCGGGGCTGGAGTTACTGATCATCGGATGTTTTTCCGGCAAGTGGAAATTCCATTGTCCAGGGGAATAAAAAATGAACGGAGGTGCCGGAGCCGGCAGGAAGTACACCCTCTCCCAGCGTTATTCCCACCATGCTCACAACACCTCCGTCCGAGTAAACGACTTGCCAGTTCATGAATTCCACTTCTCCTCCAATCAACCGGATTCCAGACTCGGCCGTGCTTGTTGCTGCTCCTGATGCTGTTGCCATGCCACCCACTTGAGTTCTCGTCGAGCATCTCGTTCT
>JAPYUD010000450.1:0-3404 GCA_029936215.1 Pirellulaceae bacterium
CAGTAAACATGCTTGCCAGCCCGGATCGCCCGGATCGAGGCGGGAGCATGGTTGTGATCGGCGGTCGCAACGACCACCGCATCAATGTTGTCCGATTCCTTTTCAATCATCTCGCGGTAATCGGCGTAGGTGCGAGCGGAAGGGAACCTCGCTGCGGCTCTCTCGAGGTAATTTGAATCGATGTCCACCAGCGCCACGATATTCTCACCCTGGACACCGGCGATATCCGCCGCGGCACGGTTGGCCGTACCGATACAGGCAACATTGAGTTTCCCGCTGGCCGCTTTCGATTCCTGGGCATCGAGCTGGCTAAAGACACCGCCAGCTGCGAGTGTCGCTCCAGCGCCTGTTGCCTTGAGGAAGTCTCGGCGTTTGATATCGTTCGTGCGTGACATTCTTCATCTCCTTGCCAGGAATCCGGTCCCCGCCACCGGGGACAATTTAGTTGTTGTGTGTTCTTTCAAGTATACCGCATCTTTTAGCTCTCAAGCCATCAATCTGTTGAGCGCAAAAGACCCGAGACACCTCCACTTATCTTCTTTTCACCACGCCGGTCGGTAAGAAACGGGCACGAGGAACATGAACTATTCCGTTCGACGCGGGTGCTTATTTTTTCGTCTCGGGCGGGTAGACCTTGTGGGGAGTATGACACGCCTTGCAATTGCTCGCCTTGGTGAGCCGCTCGATAGCGCCTGTGCGTCCCTTGACAACCGCCCTGGTCGCCTTGATCAGTTCATTTGTCTTCATTTTCCAGCTTGCCGCAGCTCCCTTGGGAGGGTTGTTCCCAGGAAGCGCCTTGAAGTATTCCAGCAGGATATGCTGCTGTTCCGCCGTTGCCGTCTGTTCCAGCACGTGCTTCAGAAGCCCTTCCTTGACAGCCGTCATCACCTTCTTGGTGGTATGCGACGGGGACTTCTCCTTTGCCCGCAGGCCGGGCACTGTCAGGCTGGCAACCAGCCCCATCATCATCGTCAACATGAGTACTCGCTTCATCCGTCAGTCTCCCCGTACCAGGATCCAGTTCCATTTCCTGAGCACGAGGATACGCCATCTGGCAGCGAGATTCAACGCACGATCGCCCGGCCCCGGTGCGCAAAAAAAACCGCCGGCCCCAAAAGGACCGGCGGTTGTCATTTTTTCCTGGCGTCCCTAGACGACCGGGATCTCGAATCCCTTTCGCGGCGTGCGGGCAAAGAAGGCTGCAGCCTGGTCGTCTCCGACAATCTGCTCTGCCTTGGGGTCCCACTTGATCGTGCGGCCCAGGCGGGCAGCGATCGCCGAGAGGTGACAGGTGTTCATCGCCTGCACGTGGCTGAAAACGTCCGAGACGGTCAGGCCACCCTCGCGGATGCAGCGGTAGAAGTTATTCTTGTGACCCTCGGCCGGCTTGTCCTTGTAGAGCCGCGCCAGGTCACTCGCATCAAACTTCCCGTCGTCCCACTTCTGTTCGATCGGCGTACCGGTGATCTCGCCACGGCTGACAAAAATCCGGCCCTTGCTCCCCTCGAACAGGATCCCATTCCGACCACGACTGGTGACGATCATCTCGACCCCACTGGCAAACTTGCAGTTCACCGCGTAATCATTGGAGGTGTTATAGGAATCGGTGACGGTCGTGTACCCGTCCTTGTAGGGAACCGGATGCTTGGCGTCGCTGCCGTCGATTTCCACCGGCCCCATACCCTGCTTGTCCTCGCCGATCGCCCAGGTGGCGATATCGACATGGTGAGCTCCCCAGTCAGTGAACTTGCCACCGGAATACTCGTACCACCAGCGGAACTGGTAATGGCAACGCTTGTCGATGTAATCGACCCTGGGAGCCTGGCCGAGCCAGTAATCCCAGTTCAACTCCTTGGGAGGAGTACTCGTGGAGAAGGGGCCACCCTTGGGGCCGCCACCGATTCCGACGGTAATTTTCTGGATATCTCCGAGCAGGCCTTTCTGGACCATGTTGATCGCCCGCAGGAACTTATCCCGGCTGCTGCGCTGCTGCGTACCCACCAGGAAAACCTGCTTGTTGTACTTGCTGCAGGCATTCCGGATCAGCTGGTTTTCCTCGAGCGTCAACGTCAGCGGCTTCTGGCAGAAAACATGCTTGCCAGCCTGAAGCGCCTCGATGGCAATCTTCACGTGCCAGTGATCGGGGGTGACCACGCTGACCACGTCGATGTCGCTGCGGTCGAGCACCTTGCGGTAGTCGCTATAGCCGTCCGCTTTGCCCTTGCCAATATTTTTATCCTGGCGGGCTTTCTCGGTACGACCCGAGTCCGCGTCGCAGACAGCGACAATATCGCCAAAGCTGTTATGGCCGCGGGCATCGCCACTTCCCATGCTGCCAACACCAACGCAGCCAATCACCGGCCGATCGTTCTTATCCTGGTTGGCAAACGCCTTCTGGTTCCAGGCAAAGTAAGGTGTTACGCCACCCACCGCTGCTACAGCAGCGGAGGTCTTGAGGAAGTCACGTCGATTGTGATTTGTCTGTTTCGTACTTGTTTGCTTAACAGTCATGTTCCGTCCCATTGTAGAATTGCGTTCTAAACCGGGGAGCCCGTTTTTTTCCGGTCCGCCGATAACTAATAATGATCGTAAACCCACCACCTGGCAACTGCAAGTGAATACGGTTTCCGCAATCGACGTACACGCACATTACGGGGATTACCTGCGTGGTGAGGATGCAATGGTGGACCACTGGCTCAGCCTTAGCGCCGAGGGAGTGGTTGAGCGGGCACGGCAGACGGCCAATATCGAGCTAACGATCGCCTCCCCGCTGGCGGGACTGATGCCCCGCGGTGGCGCCGACCCGGTCACCGCGAACGAGGAGGCAGCGACCACCACCGCCAGCACCGATGGCCTATTGCAGTGGGTCATCGTCCACCCGGACGTGCCCCGGACGTTCGAGCAGGCAGAGACAATGCTGGGCCAGGAACAGTGCGTGGGGATCAAGCTTCACCCCGAGGAACACCAGTACCCGATCCGGGAACACGGGGCAGCGATGTTTGAACTGGCCGCGCGGCACGATGCCGTGGTACTGGTCCATAGCGGCGATCCACTGAGCCTGCCGGAAGATTTCCTGCCCTGGGCAGACGAGTTTCCCAATATCACCCTGCTACTGGCTCACCTCGGTAACGGCGGCGGTGCAGCCGGAGATCCCACGCTGCAGGTCCGTGCGATCCAGGCGAGCCAGCATGGTAATGTGCTGGTCGACACCTCCAGTGCTCGTTCCCTGCTGCCGGGTCTGATCGAATGGGCGGTGGCCGAGGTGGGAGCGGAGAGGATCCTGTTTGGTACCGACACGCCGCTCTACAGCGTGGCGATGCAGCGGGCCCGGATTGACCAGGCCGAGATCAGTGACACCGAGAAGCGTGCCATCCTTTATAGTAATGCCAGGCGGGTCCTCGACC
>JAPYUD010000451.1:0-3396 GCA_029936215.1 Pirellulaceae bacterium
TCGTTGTTCATCACTCAGGCTCTTGTAGAGCTGCATCGGCAAGGAGTCGGTCTTCTTCTCTTCACCGAGTGCCATGCGTGAGAACGTGTTGACCGGCGCCATGGTCAGCAAGGCGGTCGTGGCACTGGCAGACTTCAGCAGGTCGCGGCGGCTAAGGTGCGTCATTGTATTGTCCCTGGTGTCGGTTATCGTCCCGGGTGCCATTGTAGATAAACCGGTCTAGAGTTTTCCCCAGATCTCTTTTAATACTTCAAAAAAGAACGGATCGTAGATTTCCAGCTCGGCCGCGACAAAGGGATAGAAATCATTGCGATAAAAATAGGCTTCCGTTCCCTCGGCAAAAAACTCTTTCTCGTTCGTCGTGCCATAGTGCTTGACGGTCCGCCCGGTATAGAGAAGGACGTCCTTGTATTTTCCCGCTGCCATGGCCCGGTCATAGGCGTCTTTCACCTTGGGATGATCAAAGCCAAGAATCTGGTCGTGGTAGGAGTGGGCAAGCTCATGCAGGATCACGGCCGGGTGCTTGAGGATTTGCTGCCTCGAAAGCAGGGCCCCTGCCCGTGGAATGTGGACCATCTTGTGAAGCCTGGGGTCATGCCCATGATCGCTTAACCACTTCGCACCGGGATGGTACTGCATATTCCCGAGTGTCGGGTGATGGTGTTCAATCCAGATCTCAAGCGTGCGCATCGTCTTGAGTTGTTCGGGCGGCATGAAAATCGCAATTCTCTGCAGGTGATTGGCCAGCATGTCCAACTCCCTGGCACCCGCTTCGGCATGGTCGCCCTTGAGCATCGCCGGATCGACATGGACCTTCCAGCCCTCCATTTGTTTCTCGACCGGGTCAAAGCGAACCCCGGGGGTTCCCTTTTTTGGCTTTTCTGCTGCCTGGACTGGACAGGCCACGATCGCGAGTAAAAGGAAAAGCAGAACGCGGTTTTGGTACATCGGATATCTCCAAAGGATGTTTTGGGTTCTCTACTAATGTACTCGCCGCTGAGCAGTACAGGAAATGACTCCGTCGTCCGGTGTGAGCTTCTTTCCAGGTGAACGGCTGGAGCAGGGATTCAAATCGTTATTGTCACCACCACGGACAGAAAACAGGGCCCGGGCTCTCTGTTCACGTTGGGCGAGGCGGAGGTGGTTCCGCCAAGCGGCGACTAGAAATCAACCATGAAGCGGGCACCGACAATGTCGTATCGTCCAATGTCGTTTGCGGCTGTGGTAACGTCACCGTTAATCCAGTTGAACTGCATCCTGGCATTTGGATTCCAGTACCAGTTCAACCCGACCGTCAGGGCATCCGCCTCCAGCCCAAAAGCGGTGGGGTCGGTCTGTGTGGCAATCTGCGACGACTCGCTGAAGTCGGCCCATGACCACCGTACGGCGATTTGCCAGGCACCCATTCCGAGATCCCCACCATTCCTTGCGGTGGGCAGGAATTCCGTCAGTGGCTTGATCCGGTCGAGCGTGCCACTGCTTCGGTTCCAGGGCATGTGGTCCCCGGTAAGGAAGAAGGATGCAGTGACATAACCACCATGGTAATTGACAGTCTCGTCTGCATCGGTCGTCAGCCAGAGGTTCAGCACTTCTGCCGCGAATTGCCAACGCCCCTTGTTTCTCACGTATTCAATGCCAAGCAGTTCGTAATGGTCAGCATCCGGAACCGTGCCGGTGTTCAGCCAGCGGTTTGCCGATCTCGCCTCTGGACGGTGGCGAAACCGGGTCTCATTGGTACCCCCGTCAACCGCTGCGGCAGTCCCCGCGACCGCCCAGTGCCCATAGTCTCGGCCTTCATCCTCGTAGCGATAGGTCTTTGCGAATCGGCCAGCGAACTCGAGCTGGACGTGGTCGTTGATGTGCTGGCCGTCGTTGTGCATTAATTCGGTGTTGTAGAGGCCGTACCTCCAGTTATAAACCTGATCGTCGGACACATTATAGGCGGCAAGTCCGAAGCGACGGGCATCCTGATTGAAGGATTCAATCACAAGAGACCTTTCCATGAAAATGCTAAACCGACTGCTGTTGAGATGTTCCCAGCCATAGGGGCGCTTCTGATTACCCAGTATTAGTTTTCCCAGGACGGGCACATCGCTCCAGCTGAGATAGGCATCACGGAATTCAGACTTGTTTCCACCGGCAAATTCCGCCTCGATCTTGTAGCCCATGTTGGGAAGGATATCACCGGCGACGCCGAATCGCATTCTCCGGAAGCCGATACGATCCTGGGGATTGCCACCCTCAAGGCCCTCGATAGTGGCATCGTGGTTGGGAAAGCCCCAGTAATCGGCGTGGACCCGGCCGGAGAGTTTGGTGGAAGTTCTTGCGGTCCCGGTATCCACTTTTCCGTCAAGCAATTTTTGCAGTTCAGCAATCTGTTGCGCTTGCTGGTCAATCTGGCTTTGAAGATCCGGGACAGCTGCCCGATCCTGGGACAGCGCTGCCAGCGGCATCCCCGCGATCAACACCATGTAGAAAAAAAACCTAACCAATCCGCCTTTCATCTCGTCGATCTCCGCGATTCTGTCATAGCACTCATGGAAGGCGCCGTGTGCTGCCTCCACGTCCTTGATATGCCTTAATTCGTCCAGTTAGGCCCCCATCTTTTATCAACAATTTCCGATTTGTCGATTCTCCATGATAAGACGGGGGGCTCTGGTTGGTTCGGTTGTCCGGGGGCACTGCGGGTGCTTTCGCTCGGTGTCAGGCCGACCGCTTATCGTCTAATTTGAGTGTTGACGACGGTCTCCCAGGGATGTTTGTCGGGTATCACCTTGATCCCTTCAAATCGGAAAACGTTGAGGTGATGAGAGGCAGCGTTTCGGGGATGGGAGGCGGGTTGGGGTATGGGGGGGAGGTGAGATTTCGTTTGATGGATTGACCTGAGGGGTTTTGGATGGCAGAGTCGTAGATTCCGCATCCTCTATTCCCTGTTGGCTTACCACTCCCATGTCACTGGTAACATTGCGAGAGCTTTCGTTCGGTTTCAACGGTCCTCCCCTGCTCGATGCGGTGGATTGCCGGATTGAGGCGAAACAGCGAATTGGTCTGTTGGGGCGAAACGGGTCTGGCAAAACAACGTTGATGCGGCTCATCGTCGGACAATTGGAATCCGATTCGGGAGAAATGGTGGTGGAGTCGGGCAAGCGTGTGAGTTTGCTTCGACAGGATGTTCCGGCGGATATGCAGGGGACGATTTCCGAGCTGATCGAATCGGGGCTCGTCGGCATGGAGCTTGCCGAATGGGAGTTGCAGCAGCGACTGGAGCAGACCGCGGTTCGCATGAAACTGGATCTGGAGGCGCCGGTTGATTCTCTGTCGTCGGGAATGAAGCGGCGCGTGTTACTGGCTCGTGCGATCGTGTCGGAGCCGGACTTATTGCTGCTGGATGAACCG
>JAPYUD010000019.1:0-19000 GCA_029936215.1 Pirellulaceae bacterium
GGATATCCAGGCGCCGTGCGAACCGCATTTGATCGGCCAACACTGGCCAGGGAGCTGGAGCTGGTCAAAAGCCAGTTCAGCTTTATGAGCGGCGAGGACAAGCGCAAATATCTGGGGCTCAACGCCCAGCAACTCTGGGGACTTGGCAGCTAACCGGCAACGAACTCTACGTTGCACTTTGCTGGGTTGTCCGCCAGAGGGAAAGAGGGTGGCTGAGGGGATTTGAACCCCCGACCCCCGGAACCACAATCCGGTGCTCTAACCAACTGAGCTACAGCCACCACGGGTCAAGAGGCCAGTTTAAGTCTGGTGCCGGAGACGGTCAATTGGTACCGGGTGGCGGGTGGTATTTACAGTTTATATCTGGAAAGGAAACTGGTCGTCGATCTCGGCGCTGGAAAGCTCAACCAGGAATGTCCCCAGCCTCTCTGCCAGGCATTGCATCAACTGCTTTCCTTTTTCCTTCGAGGCATGCATGGGGATTACCACTGCCACTGTTGGTCGTCAGTAGGTGCCAGGGCCGTGTTACCGAGACCCATCCACGGTTGACTGCTTCAAACCTCGACTCGCGGGTTTCCCCGTCGTCGGCGGCCAGTGAACCGTCCTCGTTGCGCGCGACCAGCTCGGGAAAGAAAGCGAGCCCGAAGGAGGTCTCCATCTCACCGGCATGATCTTCCCTCTCTGAGAAGATCTCGCTGTAGACATCTGCCAGGACGTTGTACCAGTTACAGAGAAACAGCCTGGCCTCGGTCTTGTTACAGAGTTGCCGCAGTAGTGGCTTCAGCTCGTTTCCCCCGTGGCTGTTGAGCAATGCGATCTTGCGGATATTGCTGCCGACCAGCGATGTAACCAGGTCCGTGACGACCTGGTTCAGTGTCGAAGGATCCAGGGTCGCATGGTGCAGTCGTACTTTCTCGAAGAGGAGTAATCAGGGTCGTTTACTGGTCTTTTAGTTTTGGCAGCTTGGCCCGCAGCAGTTTCACGGCATCATCACTGACATCGGTACCACTCAATTCCAGTGTTTCCAGTTGCTTGAGCGGTTCGAGGTGCTGCAGCCCCTCGTCGCTGATCATCGTGCCGGTCAGCCAGAGCCTCTTGAGCTGGCGCAATCCGGAGAGCGAGGCAATCCCCTTGTCCGTTACTGCCGTGCTGCTGAGGTCGAGTTCCTCGAGTTGTTTCATGCCGGCGAGAATTTCCATCGATCGATCAGTAATCCCGGTTCGCTCCAGGGAGAGTTGTTCCATCTGCGTTGAGTCGGCTATCACGGAGAATCCCCTGTCGCTGACCATCGTTCCCGTCAGGTCCAGCCAGCGCAGTTCCTGCTGGCCAGCCAGGTACTGGATCCCCTGGTCGCTGACCGGACAGCTGCCAAGGGTGAGATTGTTGAGTGAAGCACCCGGCGGCAGGCGAGCCAGGTCCTGGTCGCGGACGACCAGGAATCGACCATACTGGCCATCCAGCTTGCCGGTTGTCTTGCCCAGGACTGTCGCCAGTGAGCTGATGTCATCCTTGCCCTGGTAAACCAGCTCGAGGTATTTAAACAATCCTTCTCGCAGCTCTCCCCCGTTGCCGTCCATCAGCAGGTGGGCCAGTCCCGCCGACTGGCTGTAAAGGCGGCGGATCCCATCATCCATTTGGACATGATCCCGGCCCATCAGGACCAGTCTTTCCAGGGGAATGTAAAACTGTTCGGTCATCCGTCGGTACCGGGCATATTGCAACCGGTTGGATTCAAAACCGCCTGCCGTCAGGTAACAGTCGTGCTGGCGGAGTGATTCCATGTAGAGGGCGATGCCCTCAACGATCCAGAAGTTCTGGTCCCGGCCGACCTCGGCAACCGCGGGCCGCATTTCCTGCATTAACTGGTGTGTCACCTCGTGGTTCCAGATTGTCGTGGGAGCCGGGCTGGCCATGTAGAAAAAAGCGACGGCCCTGTCGTACTGGTAAATCCCCGATGTCAGGCCGATCCGGGACTGGTTTGCGGTGAGTGTCTCGACATATTCCTTGCGATCGGCGAAGAGCACGACCTGGTGTTTCTTCTCCGGTCCCAGGGCCGTGGCAGGGTCCTGCCATCGCCTGGAAAGTAGTTCGGCGTTGCTCCAGAGTGGAAAGAGCAGTTGCCGCCAGGCAACATGCAGAATCTCCAGTTGCTCGGCCAGGTCGATTCCGGCCCGTGCCGAGTGATTGGTGACAATCGTGAAATGGCGACTCGTTATCGTCCAGTAATGGCGAGGGGCCCATCCAAGCTGGGGGTGAGTTGATCGAGCCTGCGCTGCCCGGGGCCTGCTTGCCGAGCGGCCCAGTCCAAGGATCTTGCCTGCCTGCTGGTGAGATGGGTCCAGGAAGAGGATCTCGTGGAGCAGACGGTAAGCCTCGGTCGCCTGGCCCTGTTCCTTCCATTGCTGGGCAATCGGGAAAAGGCGGGCTGCCTGGTCCTGGCACTGCTTTACCAGGTGCGTGTACCAGAACCTGGCACCTTCGCCGGCGGACGCGGGTGGACGGAGGTTGCGCGAGAAAGAGGGGACGAAGATGCGATTCTGGTCCGGTCGCAGGGGAGTGGCAAGTTGCCTGGTCAGCCGTGCCTGCTCCACCAGTTTCAGCTCGTCACAGCGGCTTGCCAGCTTCTCCAGCTGCTGGCGAAACTGAGTATCGGTTTCGGTACGGGCCGGGCTGGCCGTATCTGCATGGGTGGCAGTCGCCTGCAGAATGAGCGCGAGGATCACAACTGGCAGCGGAAGCCAGTCGTGCAGATGGATTCCGGTCCCAGCGAGCGGTGAGGAAGTGTCATGCGCCATGCTGATGGTATTGTACGCTAAGCGTCAGCGAGCGGCATTCTAGTCGTCTGAAAATGCCGAGTCGAAGGCCCGACCGCTGGGGGTAAAGTCGAGTTGCCTGGTAAAGGCACAGGCCTCCTCGGCACCGAACTCACGGTCCATCCCGGAATCTTCCCACTCGATCGAGAGTGGTCCCTGGTAGTCAATTTCGTTGAGAGCTCGAATGATCTCCTCGAAATCAACTCCCCCGCGCCCGGGACTGCGGAAGTCCCAGCCACGACGCGCGTCACCGAAATTCAGGTGGCTACTGTTGATCCCGGTCTTTCCATCAAGCGTGGTGATCGCATCCTTGATGTGGACATGGTAAATCCGATCCGGGAAAGCACGGATGAACTCGACCGAATCAACTCCCTGCCAGTGGAGATGGCTGGGATCAAAGTTGAATCCGAATTCCTCTCGGTGATCGAGAGCTTCCAGGGCTCGCTCAGCCGTGTAAATATCAAAGGCAATCTCGGTGGGATGGACTTCCAGGGCAAACTTCACACCACATTCACTGAAAACGTCGAGGATCGGATTGAACCGTTCGGCCAGCAGGTCAAACCCTGCCTGGATCATCTCCTCGGGAACCGGCGGAAAGGAGTAGTTCAGGTGCCAGATACTTGATCCGGTGAACCCGTTGACAACTCCCACGTCAAATTTCTGGGCGGCCCGGGCGGTGTCCTTCAGTTCCTCAATGGCTCGCTCGTTAATGCCAGCCGGGTCACCGTCCCCCCAGACGTATTCGGGCAGGATTGCCTGGTGACGCTGGTCGATATTGTCCAGCACTGCCTGGCCAACCAGGTGGGCGCTAATCGCATGACATTCCAACCCCAGGTCATCGAGGCTGTCACGGTGTGCCTGGCAGTAGTCATCCTCGGTGACAGCTCTCTGGACCTCGAAATGATCTCCCCAGCAGGCCAGTTCGATCCCATCATAACCAAACTCCTTGGTTTTCTGGGTAATTGTCTCAAAGGGCAAGTCTGCCCACTGGCCGGTAAAAAGGGTGACGGGTCGTGCCATGATCAGCTCCTTGTCTTGTGCTGCCGGTTGGTAATGATTCTCCCGGGAGCCTGTGCCACGAGAGCACTTCTTCCGGAAATGTTTGCAGATGTGAAGGAACCAGTTATTGTTGCCTTGAGGATGGACCGATGCAACGGGATGGAAGGATCCTCCTTCCGCTGTTGACCTGGAGAAAGAAAATGCGATCACGACAGTTGCTTGCCAGCCTGCTGTTGCTATTTTTTTCGCCACTGCCGCTGCTCCAGGCGGCACCGCTTGTCCAGTTTGAACTGGCAGCAGCGCCCGGGTTCCCCGTGACCGGGCAACGCAAGTGGATTGATTTCATGAAAAAGTGTGGCATCACATCGATCCGCATCCGTGGAGCCAAGGCATCGGATGAACCGGAGGTGGACAATCTCGGTACGGCAGCTCGCCCGATCTACCAGGTGACCGGCCTGATCTCGGCCGATAACCGGCTTTACCTGGTGGGCGGTACATTTCGCCATGGTGACAAGACAGGGCTTTCAGGCTGGATCAACAAGCTCAAGCTGGATGGTATTGAGGCTCTGACGGCACGGACGGGTGTCTTTGGCCTGACGGACAAGCAACTGGTGATGGTGCATGAGCAACTTGTCCGCCCGGTCGAATTTTCGACCCGGGGGCAGAAAAACAGTAACGTGCTGCAGCGTATTGTCAGGCAACTTGATTTGCAGGTCACGGTGGAAGCATCGGCGCGGGTTGCCATGGCGGGTAACGAGGTGGTGGTCGAGGAGATGCAGAAGCTGACCAGTGGCACGGTAATGGCGGCGGTGCTACGACCACTGGGCCTGGTGCTGGTGCCGGACCGGCCACAGGGGCAGCCTGTCCGGTTGCTGGTGACGTCGACAGCCACCACGGCGGAATCATGGCCGGTCGGCTGGCCCCCGCAGAAAACACCCGGAAACCTTGCCCCGGACCTGTTCAAGTTCCTCAACGTGGAAATTCGTGACATCGTCCTGCAGGAGGCGCTGGATGCACTCAAGCCACGTATTGGGCTGCCGATGCTGATGGATCATAACTCGATGGTTCGCAACCGGATCGATCCGAAGACGGTCAAGGTGACGGTGCCTGCAGGCCGGACCTTCTACAAGAAAATCCTGGACCGGCTACTTTCCCAGGTCGGCCTGACATGCCAGCTGCGGGTCGATGAGGCTGAGAAACCATTTCTCTGGGTCACCAGCGCCAAGAAAAAATAGACTGGCCAGCAGAGCTAGAGAAGCTCGTCCAGTTCGTCTACCAGTTGCTCAAAATGCTCCAGTGCCGTATTCACCGCCTGGGGCTTTTCCATGTCCACGCCGGCATCCCGCAACAGGTCCAGCGGATCCTTGCTGCAGCCTCCCTTGAGGAAGCCCAGGTACTCGTCCAGTTCCTGCTGGCCCCCGGCAAGCACCCGGCGACTGAGCGTGATGGCGGCCGAGAGACCAGTGGCGTACTTGTAGACGTAGAAGGCCCGGTAGAAATGCGGGATACGGAAACACTCCAGCGGGAGCTCGTCGTCGATCGTGAAGTCGGGTCCAAAGTAGGTTTCCAGTAGCTGCCGGTAGGCACCGGTGAGCGACTCGACCGTGAGAGGTTCTCCCCCTTCGGCCATCTCGTGGGTGACTTTCTCGAACTCGGCAAACATTGTCTGGCGAAGGATGGTGCCACGGATATCGTCAATCAGGCGATTGAGCAGGTAGGCTCGCTCCCGGTCATCGGCAGCATTCTTGAGCAAGTGGTCGGCCAACAGCTGCTCGTTGAATGTACTCGCTACCTCGGCCACGAAGATCATGTAGTCGTAGTAGGCGAAGGGCTGGTTGCCGGAGGAGTAATAGGAGTGCATTGAGTGGCCTGCCTCGTGCGTCAGCGTGAAGGTATCGTTGAGCACGTCGGGCTTGTAGTTCATCAGGATATAAGGATCCCCGTCGAAAGAACCACAGCTGAAGGCACCACTCTGTTTTCCCTGGTTTGGGTAACGGTCACACCAGCGTCCTTGCAGGCCTTTTTCCAGAACCGAGGTGTAATCGCTGCCAAGCGGGGCGAGCGAGGTGATTACCAGTTCCACCGCATCCTCCCAGCTGCGACTGATCTCCAGGTCGCTAAGGATTGGGATGTAGGTATCGTAGTGGTGGATGTCATCGAGCTCCATTGTCCGCCGCCGCAGGTCGTAGTAGCGATAAAGGACAGGCAACTTCTCGCGCACCGAGCTGATCAGATTCGTATAGACCGACTCGGGCATGTTATCCGGGAAGAGGGCAGCCGGCAGGCTACCCTGGTAACCCCGGGCCTTGGCATAGTAGACATCCTTCTGGATGGAACCTGCGAGCGTTGCCGCCAGCGTGTTTTCATGAGCGGCGTACTGCTCGTAATACTGCTGGAAAGCAGTCCTGCGGACATCCCGGTCAGGGGACTGGAGCAGTTCGATGAAGCTGGAATTACCCAGTTCGACCTGTTCCCCCTTCTCGTTTTTGACCAGCCCGAATTTCATGTCCGAATTGTGTAACTGGCTGAAAGCGTTCCGTGCTGCCTGGGACATCTCGCTCTGCATTGCCAGCAGTCGTTCCTCGTTGCCGGTGAGCGTGTGTGGACGGTAACGGACAATCCGTTCCAGCAGCAGTCTGTAGCCGGCCAGTTCCGGGTCATCCATCATGGTTTCCATCAGGGATGGTTCGATTGCCAGGATTTCGGGTCGGATATAGCTGGCAGCCTGGGCTACCTGGGATGCGACGTTCTGGAACCGCGAGAACATCCCCTGGTAATTACTGTTGGCCTGGTCCTCTGTGGTTTTCAGGAATGCATAGGTCCCCAGCCGTTCTCCCCATTGCTCGATCTCCAGGTCCAGGTCGAGGCAGGCCTTGAGCATGGCCACGTTCCCGGAGAGCTTTCCCTGGTATTCGGCGTAACGTTCGATTTCAGCGGGGAACTGCTCAAAGGCTGCTTCCCAGGCATCGTCGGATTCGTAAAGGCTGGAAAGATCCCAACTGTCACCGGGGGAGATATCACTCCGCGGTGGAAGCCTCTTGACGGCTGCTGTCTCGGTTGTTTTCTCGGTTGTTTTCATGGGAATTACCAGCGAATGATAGCCGAACCCCATGCCAGGCCCGCTCCGAAACCGCTCATCAGTACCAGGTCACCACGGTGGATTTTTCCGTCCTGGCAAGCCTCGTCCAGGATCAGCGGGATGCTCGCCGAGGAGGTATTCCCGTAGCGGTCCAGGTTGACAGCGACCTTGTCAGGATCAATGCCGAGGTTTTCCACTGCGGCATCAAGAATGCGGACATTGGCCTGGTGGAAAAGGGCAATGTCAATGTCGTCAATCGTGTGGCCACAAAAATCGAGTACCTGGCGGGTTGATTCTGCCAGGGTGCGGACTGCCCATTTGAACACGGCACGTCCATCCATGATGAGGAAGTTCTCGTTTTGCTCGAGCATTTCGGTCGTGGTGGGCTTTCGGGTGCCCCCGGCGGGGATCTGTAGCAATTCCGCACCGCAGCCATCTGCACCGAGCGTGTAGGCAAGCATCCCCTGGTCCTCGTTTCCTGTACCAAGCAGTACGGCCCCGGCCCCGTCACCAAAGAGAGGAAAGGTCTTCTTGTCCTCCGGGTTGACCGTTCGGCTCATTAACTCGGCACCGATCACCAGTACATGCTTGTAAGTACCCGTGGCGATGAACTGCATGCCAGTGACCATGCCGTACATGAAGCCAGCACAGGCAGCACTGAGATCCATGGCCGGGGCGGTAGAACCGATGATCCGCTGCACGTGGCAGGCAGTGGAGGGAGTGGGCTGGTCTGGCGTGATCGTGGAGAGAAGGATCAGGTCGACGTCCGAGGCATCCAGTCCTGCTGATTCCAGGCAGCGCTGGGCCGCCTTGGCTGCGATATCACTGGTTGCTTCCTCCGGTTCGGCACAGTGACGAGACTTGATGCCAGTCCGCTGTACGATCCAGTCAGCATCGTACCCGTGCTTGGCAAGTTCCTCGGTGTGGATCACCCTTTCCGGAGCTGCCCTGCCAGTTGCCAGCACCTGGACGCCCGTCAGCCTGTTTACCTGGCGACTGACTGAACCGGTGGTGCGGGAGGAGGGCTTTGTCTCTTCAGAGGGTGTTGTTCTGGGAGGTGATGCCATGATCCACTCGAACAAGAACTGGTCTGCCTTGGATCAATATAGACGCAGGCAGTTTCTTTCGAAAGCCGCAAATCGGTGATCGGTCTATGCTGGCGGGTTGGACAAGGTGACCCAGCTTCCGGACTGGTGCGACTCAAGAACGGAGTCCGCCACGAGCTGGGCCCGGCGTCCATCCTCGAAGCTGGGGACTGCGGGGCGCTGCTCGACAATCGCGGAGACAAATTCCCATACCAGGTCATACCGGAATACGGTTGCCGGTTCCCCCTCGGAGGGATCCCTCGGGCTTCCTGCCGGCGAGAGAAACTCCGCTGGCACGTCCACCGGCTCCAGGTCCTGGCCGGTGCGGCCCATCAGCAGCGTGTTCGGTTCGTGCAGGCGATAGACAGCTGATGCCTCGCTCCCGTTGATCTCTGCCCACTCGTGACCGAAGCCCTGAAGGCCGTATCCCTTGGCAAGGGTTGTTCCCTCCCAGACACCAACGCTGCCAGACTGGAAAATGCCAATCATGGCTGACCAGTCGTCGACTTCCGATGGCTTGCACGCTTCTCCTTCTTCCGTTTCGGCACGCGCCGCGTACTGGGCAACTGCCCCGCAGACACGATCAATGGGGCCCATCAGGTCGATGGCGAAATCAATGCGATGGATTGTCATGTCAAAGAGATCCCCGGCTCCAGCAAGCTCCTTGTACTGTCGCCAGCCCCAGCTGGTCTCGGGCCAGTCCAGGAATCGCTGGCTGCGAAAATGACGCAGGTCTCCAAGTTGGCCGGAGGACGACAGTTGCTTGAGGTAACGCATGGAAGGGGCAAAGCGGTAGGTAAAGGCGGTCATGTGAACAACCCCTGCCTGCTCCGCAGCATCAACCATCTGCTGGACTTCCGTGGCGTTGAGGCCAAGCGGCTTTTCACACATCACGTGCTTGCCCGCTCTGGCCGCTGCCACCGCCATTGGGCAATGAGTGAAATTGGGCGTGGCAATAATGACCGCATCAATGTCTGGATCCTGGCAGATCTCCTGGTAGTCGGTGGTTACCCGGTCGATGGACCATTCCTGCTTCCGCAGTTCTAGTAATGACTCGCTGGAATCGCAGGCAGCGACCAGTTCTGCACGAGGATCCAGGCGAATTCCCGGAACATGGTGATAGTCACTGACAGCACCCGCCCCGATGATCCCAATACGGACTTTTGGTTGGCTAGGCATGAAAAACTCCTCAACGTGCTGGTGGAATGCGGCCAGCCTGGGTGATCCTCTCAAGGGCTTGATGGCCGATGCGCACATTACGGCGCTGAATCCCCGCACTCAAGGGGGGCGCGGCAGGAATTCCGGGTCTTTTTGGAGGATAAAAACTACCGGTTTCGCTGATAATAAGCCCCTGGCAGTGAAGGCGATGGGTGACGAGCCACGACTTGTGAGCCGTATCGTCGGACGGAAAACAATTAAGAAACCCCCCATTAGGGGGTGTCATGCGGAAAATTATGGTGTAAATTTGAAGGTTTACCTGCAATGCACAGGGTGCCTTGTGGGGTGAATCCCCGGTTAATTGCTAAGAACTGCTCTTTAGGTTCCAAAACGGGCTTTTTGAGCGTGGAGAGAAAACGAACAAGCTTATGTGTTTACTTGCTATTCAGTATCGACTTAATGAAGAAACGCCCATCCTGGTGGCTGCCAACCGGGAGGAGTTTTACGATCGTCCCAGCAATCCCCCCTCGATTCAGTCTGGAAAACCTCGAGTTCTTAGCGGCCTGGACCAGCAGAGTGGTGGTACATGGCTGGGGGTCAACCAGTACGGCATGTTTGTTGGCGCGGCCAACAGGCGGAAGTTAATCCCGCCGATTGCCCCGCGCAGTCGTGGCACGCTCTGCAAGGATCTGCTCCGTTGTACTTCCGCCCAGGAAGCGATGCACTTATCGATGGATGAGCTTGCCACAAATCGTTACGAGGGAGTCAATTTCGTTATTGCCGATGCCGAGAGTGGCTGGATTGTCCACGGCGGGGACGAGCCCGAGGTCGTCAAACTGGAGGAAGGTCTTTCCTTGATTGCCAACCGCAATGTGAACGATCCTCGTGATGATCGGGTATTGCTGGCCCACCGCTTGCTGACGCTGCAGACACTCGATTCCCCGGTCAAGTTCCTGGCGGTAGCGAGCAAGGCGTTTGCCCGACCTGCCACTGCACCGGGTCGTCCCAGCATGGTGGTTCGCAGCAAAGATCGGGGCACGGTAAGTTCCACGCTATTGTGTCTTGGCGAAAAGCCCCGCGATGCGATTTACCAGTACGCGATGGGGCCTCCCGACGAAGTGCGTTACGAGGACTACTCACCCCTGTTGCGGGATATTCTCAGTCGCGGCTTACGGGAAGCCAGGACCAAGGCCGAGGCCTAACCGTTTCCACCAGCCCAAGGATGGATCTCGTGTACGACAAACAGGCACTGATGGGGCTGGTTCGCGAACATGCCCTGGAGTTTGGCCAGTTCACACTGGCGTCCGGGAAGCAGGCGCATTATTACCTCGACTGCCGCAAGGTCACGCTTCACAGTGAGGGTGCCCGGCAGGTCGGCGAGGGCATCCTGGAACTCCTTGGCGACTCTCTCCCTGATGCGGTTGGCGGCATGGCAATTGGTGCAGACCCGATTTCCGCCGCGGTGATCATGGCAGCAGCCTACCAGGGGCTCCCACTGCGAGGGTTCATCGTCCGCAAGGAAAGCAAGGAGCATGGCAAGGGCCGGATGGTCGAGGGCCCGGTGAAACCTGGCCAGCACGTCGTCATCGTCGAGGATGTCGTTACCACCGGTGGAAGTAGCCTGCGAGCGATTGAAGAAGTCGAAGCATTCGGGCTTCATGTGGATGGCGTGATCGCCATTATTGATCGACTCGAGGGAGGTGCGGAGGCTTTTGCCGCGAAGGGATTCGAGCTGCGCACCCTGTTGACGATTGCCGACATGGGAATTGACCCCGCGGTGGACTGAGTGCCTAGCGGCGAATCAGTACCTGGGATCCCGCAGAGAGGATTCCATAGACATTGGCACTGTCTGCTCCGTCCATGCGAATGCAGCCCAGTTGAGATCCGGATCTTTCCACGTTCTCTGCGGAACCATGGAGGCAGACCTGGTCGCCCAGGTCCAGCCAGACATGACCGTAGGGGTTGCTTGGATCATTCCCCGGGATAATGCTGCCATCGGCGACGTAATACGACCGATCCTGTTGCTTGGCAAGCACCGTGTATTGTCCGGGCTCCGGGTAGGGATCGGTGCCGATCTTGCAGGCGAAGCGACCGGCATAAAGGTGGCCGGCGAAAAGTGTGACTTCCATGTCCGAAAGATCCACATGGGCACGGAACGGACCCTTCACGACCTTGAGTTCCGAGCCAGGAACCAGGGATCCGGGCTCCTGGATACCGTTGATGTTCTGAAGCAGTCGCATCGGAACACGGTATTGATGCGAGATCATTTCCAGCGTGTCGGTCGCTTGTACCTGGTAGGGTGGTTCGAGGGCATGTTTCTGTGAGTAGATCACTTCACCCGCAAGGTAGTCGAGAATCTCAAGCAACTGCCGGTGATAGTCCCGGTTGATCTGGTCATTGCCATGGAAACCTGAAAGCGTTGACAGGCCGGAGCGGAGGTCGCCCTGCTCCACCTGCTGCTTGGCGACTCCCCATGCCTGGCGAAAAGCCTCATCTGCCTTTTCGTTTGTCTGGCCTGCAGGTTGTTCACCGATGACGACCCGTGCCGGCCCTGCCTGTTCCTCAATACGGATAACTTCCTCCATGGGGTTCCCAGGCAGTTCTCCGGCGCCGGCGGTCACCACATACGGTTTGTCTTCTGCTGCCGTGATGAGATCCTCGGGGGATGCCACGTTCACGTCGTCGGTAATCAGCAGCGATGCGTCTTCCGGATCCACAGGATCAGCCAGGCTACCAGGAGTTTCCGGGAAGTTGTCTCCGGTCGAATTCGAATCGAGCGTTAAAACCAGGGGGCTTTCCCCATCGGGGGAGACGATCGCACTGCCATCCTGGACATTGTTTGTCGGTGGGCTGACTTCCTGTTCAAGCAGATCCGAGATCCCCTGCAGGGGAGGGGGGTCGGGCGTGTACAGGATCACGTATGCCCCGTAGAGTATCACCATCATGAAGATGACAAGCAGGGCAGTCTTGATGGATTGCATTTTCGTCCTCCTTGACGAAAAACGTTCGGGCTAATGGCCTGTTATTTCACTGACTTGTGCTCCAGGCATGGCCGATGTTGCTTGCCTCAACCCGGAGAGGGAATTGTTGTGGTTCTGTCCCAGGATGGTTGGCATGACGATTCAGATGAGGAGTCCTGGTGGGAGGACGCCGAGGCTGCCGATCCTGATGATCAGGTTGGAGAGGTTGTTCCTTGTCCTCATTGTGGTTTTGATATTTTCGAAGATGCCGAGCAGTGTCCCCATTGTGGCGACTACGTGGTTCATGGTTCCAGCAACTGGGACGGCAGGCCCACCTGGTGGATTGTGCTTGGATTGCTCGGCGTCCTGGCGACCCTCTTTGCCCTCATCTGGGTTGGCTAGAGTCGCGACAGTGGCAGGGCAAGTCGGCGAAATAGTAAGCAATATACGGACTTGCTACTAGGGCGATTTTTTCTCGGAATCCGGTTCGGGAGGCACCTGGCGGGCATTTCGCAGCCGGGCACGGATTGTTTCCAGCCGTTGGAGTAATTCTGCTTCAAATCCCCGTTCCACAGGCTGGTAATAAATGCGTTCGACCCCGAGGTAATCCTGGCTTGCAATTCCCCCTTCCTCGTTATGGGCATAGAGATACCCCTCACCGTGTCCCAGCTGCTGGGCGCCGCCATAATGGGAATCACGCAGGTGAACAGGTACCGGCAGGACCCGGCCCTCTCGAATATCCTTGCGGGCAGATCCGATGGCCGTGGTGGAAGCATTGGACTTGGGAGCACATGCCAGGTAAGTGACGGCCTGGGCCAGTGTCAACTGGCACTCCGGTAAACCAACCAGCTCGCAGGCCTGCATCGCTGCCACGGCCAGGGTCAGCGCCTGCGGATCTGCATTGCCGACATCCTCGCTCGCCAGGATGACCAGTCGTCGGCAGAGGAACCGGATATCCTCACCTCCTTCCAGCATCCGGGCCAGCCAGTAGATGCCGGCGTCCGGATCGCTGCCACGGATACTCTTGATCAGAGCACTGATCGTATCGTAGTGGTCATCGCCATTGGGGTCGTAATGGACTGCCTTGCGCTGGACCGATTCGACTGCCAGCTCGCGAGTGAACTGGAGGGGAAAACCTGTGGCAGAGAGTACCCCGATTTCCAGGGTGTTGAGTGCCCGCCGTGCATCCCCGTCGGAGACCTCTGCCAGGAAATGACGGGCATCCTCCTCGAGGTTTACCTCGTAGTCCCCAAGTCCTCGCTGGCGATCAGCCAGTGCACGCTCAAGGACCAGTTCGATCTGCTCCACCGAGAGGGGTTCAAACTGGAATACCTGGCTTCGGCTTACCAGTGCACTGACGACCGTGAAAAAGGGGTTCGTGGTTGTCGCACCAATCAGGGTGACGATCCCGTTTTCAACATCAGGCAAGAGGGCATCCTGCTGGGCACGATTGAAGCGGTGGATTTCATCGATAAAGAGCAGGGTCCGGTAGCCCCCAGTCGCCAGTTCATTGCGGGCTTCCTCGAGAAGTTCCCTTAGCTGCTGGACGCCGCTGGTGACGGCACTGAGTTGCCGAAAGCGGCTTTGGCTCTCCCGGGCCAGCAACTGGGCGAGCGTTGTTTTGCCACAGCCTGGTGGGCCAAAGAAAATCACCGACCCAAGCCGATCGGCATCGACCAGTCGCCGCAGCAACTTCCCCTCGCCGAGAAAGTGATCCTGGCCAATAAATTCATCCAGCGACGTTGGCCGCATCCGTGCTGCCAGTGGCTGGGCACGCTTGAGATGGGCTTTTTCGGAGGATTCAAAGAGTGACATGGGTCGGCCTTTCTCCTGTTTTACGTCAACCCAGATGATAGCAGTCGATTGAGAGGGAAAAAAACCAGTTTTCTTGTACGAAAGTCGTACGTGCCTGCCACTATTTCTTTTGAGGGACCACGTTTTGAGGGTTTCCCCATTTTCCATTCCTTCCAACCCACATGTGCCATGCGACTTACTCTGCGAACCCTGCTGGCTTACCTGGATAACGTGCTTGAGCCCGACGATGCGGAGCAGATTGCACGAAAGATCAGCGAAAGTGATTTTGCCAGTGAGCTGCGATACCGTGCGTTAAGCAGTTCCCGCAAGCCGCAGCTTGCGGCTCCACCGCTGGAGGCCACGGGCATTGGCCATGATGCCAGGACAGTTGCCGATTACCTCGACAATACGCTGCCACTGGACCAGGTCCCGGAATTTGAACGGATCTGCCTGGAATCGGATGCTTCGCTGGGTGAGGTCGTTTCCTGTCACCGGATCCTGATGATGGTCCTGGAGGAACCCGCCCAGGTTTCTCCCGAATTGCGCCAGCGAATTGGCGATCTTATACTCCCCGCCAGGGAAACAGTTCCAGCGTCTGACATGCTGAGCGAGCAATCGGTTTCGATGCCGGTCACCCTGGCCGAGCAGCGGGAAGCTCGAAGGAAGCCAGATTATGTAATGGCCGGTTCGCGCAGTGGCCTGGGGCGACTTGCCATGGTAACCGTGCTGCTGATGCTAATGAGCCTGGTAGGTCTTCGGCTTGCCGGCCCGTTTGATGCAGAGCATGCCATCATCGGCGGTTTTTTCCAGGCGCCGGTGGACCTGACTGACAAGAGGAATGACGATGCCCTGCCGGCTTCTTCCCTGCCCGGTACGGTTCATTCGAACCAGCTACCAGATCCGGACCTGGAACAGCCGATTGCGGTAAATGACAATCTCCAGGTAGTCAATCGTCTCGGGAGCGAACACCTGCTCCGCCAGGTAGGTGGCGAGATGCCCTGGCAGCCGATCGTGGTTGATGGAGAGGTTGTTCCAGGCGACCAGCTGCTTTCGTTGCCAGTTTTTCATCCGCAGCTTTCTCTTTCCAATGGTATCCAGGTCACCCTGAACGGTTATTGCCGGCTTGCATTGCAGACGGCCAGCACGACTTCCGGAACGGTCATGCGGGTGAACCACGGCCAGTTGTCACTTTATAACGTGGGATCCCGGGAAAGCAGGTTGGAGCTGGACCTGGCCGGAGTGGTTGGTGTTGCCCAGCTTCCTTCTCCCGGCTCACGAGTCCTTGTCGAGGTCAGCCACTATTTCCCCCCCGGAAGCGACCCGCTGGAAACGAAACCGGTACCGGTGGTGCGAGTTGTCTGTATCGGGTCGGCCCGTTGGGAACCTCTCACCGAATCGTCATCGACTCTTACCGAAGCAGACAGGATTGGCCACCCGGTCTACACGGTGGTGGATGGACAGTCGCCGATTCATGCATATTCCGAGGGCTTGCCGTTATGGGCAATCCAGCAGGGAACGTACAAGTCGCTGGAGCGAGAAGCGGCTGCCCAGTTAATCGAGCAGCAGGATCTGGC
This sequence comes from Pirellulaceae bacterium, assembly GCA_029936215.1. Taxonomy (GTDB): domain Bacteria; phylum Planctomycetota; class Planctomycetia; order Pirellulales; family Pirellulaceae; genus SAT2750. The sequence continues at coordinate 15,463 of JAPYUD010000019.1, forward strand.
AGTGCCGATGGAAGTGGCATTGCAGCAGCAGTTTGACAGTCACAACCGGGTGGAGGTCCGTGCACTTGCGGCCGAGTGCCTGGCAGTGCTTGGTCATTTCGATACTCTCCTCGGATGCTGGAATGATGCAGAGTATCGATCCCACTGGGAGCGACAGGTCCGGCTGGTTCATGGACTTGTCGCGTCCGGGGAGGATCTGGCACGGGCAGTCCAGCAGAGCCTTGCCCGGCAGCGCGAGGGGCGGGCAGACCTGCTCTATCGGCTGCTGCAGGGATACAGCCCCGAGCAACTGGAGCAAGAGGCTGGTGTGATACTGGTAGAACAGTTGAGCGATGAGGATATGGACGTTCGCATGCTCTCCTACTTGAACCTCAAGTGGATGACTGGCCGCAGCCAGGAATACCGGGCCCACAAGATACCTGACCAGCAGTCGCCTCAAATCCAGGGCTGGCGTCGGCTGCTGAAGGATGGCCTGGTGCTCTACCAGCAGGCTCCGGAACCGTTAATGGTGCTCTCCCCACTTGCTCCCTGAATCCCGATTCCGTGTTTTCTATCGGGTCCCCTACGCCCTTTCCCATCAGGCAGTCCAAGGGTAGACTGGGAACAGTGACGTTTCCGTGAAATCGTCGGGTACAGGGGATGGATTTCTGGTACTCGTGAAGCACGTTCCTTTCTTAACGCACGACCTTGGGTAGGATGTAAGCCCCGCCGAGAGGAACCTTCGGAGCTCCCAGGCAGAATTTCCCGGGAGGCCGTTTTTACTACAGACAAAGGGAAAGATGGCATGAAGTTTGCGGATTTTATTTGCTACGAGGCAATCCGGCCAGAGCTTGCCGCAAATGACAAAGAGGATGTCATCAACGAACTGGTGGCATCGCTGATTGACGCCGGAGAGATCAAGGCGGATGACAAGAAGAGTATTGTCCAGGCGATCCTGAAGCGTGAGGAACTGGGGAGTACGGGAATTGGTCGCGGGGTTGCTGTACCACACACGAAGCATCCGAGTGCCGAACAGCTTACCGGTACGGTGGGTGTGAGTGCCGAAGGGGTAGATTTTAACAGTCTGGATGGCGGCAAGGTTCAGCTCTTTTTCCTGCTTGTCTCGCCACCGGATCTTCCCCAGGATCACTTGCGTGCCCTGGAGAATATCTCGCGGCAGCTACGAGATGACATGTTCTGCAGGTTCCTCAGGCAGGCAAAATCGCTGGACGATATTCAGCAGTTGCTGAAAGAAGCAGATAACAACCAGTTCGTGAGTTGAACCGGGTTGACGGCGCTGCTGAACCAGGGATGTGAAGGAAACAGAAGATGATGGCAAAACAGATGGCAGAAACGATTTGGAGCCAGCCGGCTACGATTAAGTGCTCCGAGGGTCTGCATGCACGTCCGGCGGACCAGTTTGTCCGTTTGGCAAAACGTTTTCAGTCGGCCATAGAGATTGAGTTGGATGGAAAACTGGTGGACGGGAAGAGTATCTGGTCCATCCTCACGCTCGCCGCCGCGGAGGGCAGTGAGTTGACCATCTGCGCCAGTGGGGACGATGCCGAGGAGGCTGTTGAAGCCCTGATTGAATTGATAGAAAGTGACTTCGTCGAATAACCCGTTGGTTGGGGGACGGCGAAAAAGTACTGTTGGAGAAACAAAAAGAGTCGGTCCTGGTAGTGGGTGGAGCGAGCATGGGTTTGCTCCCTGGTGCCCGGGGTGGCTTGAAAAGTGGTCGATCTCGTAGCGGATGAAATTACCCGTTGCGATGGATCCCACGAGGCTGCCTGCCCCAGGGGCGGGTAGAGCGTACATAGAGATGCAGATATTACAGGGGATCACTGTTTCACCTGGCGTTGCTATCGGTGAAGCACTGGTTATCGATAACGAGGGATTCCGAATCCCTGGTCGATTTGTACTGCGTGATGCAGTCGAGGACGAACTGCAGAGACTGGATCGAGCCATCAATAGCGTGGCCGAAGAGATCCGTCATAACCGGGACAAGGTGACCCAGCAACTGGGTGACCACTACGGGGCCATCTTCTCCGCGCACCTGCAGATGTTGCGCGATCCGATGCTGCACGATGAGCTGGAATCACTGATTCGGCAGCAGCACCACTCGGCAGAATATGCGGTCAGTCGCACCCTTCGCCGCTATGCCAAGGTCTTTCAGCAGCTGGACAATGTCTACCTGGCCGAGCGGGCACATGATGTGTTTGACCTGGAAAGCAGCTTGCTGGCAAACCTGTTGGGCAGGAGCCGGGAATCGCTGGCGGATCTTGAGACTCCGGCAATTGTCCTGGCACATAACCTCACGCCCACTGAAACCGCCAGGATGAACCCCGACTTCGTGCTCTCCTTTGTCACCGAGGCGGGTGGCCCGGGAAGTCATACGGCCATCGTTGCCAAGGGGCTGGAGATACCGGCGATCGTTGGTACCGGCTTGTTTCTGGCCGATGTTTCCGGGGGAGACCTGGTGATTGTCGATGGAGATCATGGCCAGGTGATCCTGCATCCAGACCAGGAGACGCTTGACCGCTACCAGCAGGAAATGGACGACCATCGCACGCTGGCGGTTCGGCTGGCAGGGCTGAAGGATGAGCCGGCCGAGACGATGGATGGAACACGTATTGAGATGCTTGCAAACATCGAGTTTCCACACGAGATGAAAGCCTGTATCGATCGGGGAGCCGAGGGGATCGGGCTTTACCGGACCGAGTTCCTTTACCTTGGGGCGGAGTCGGAGCCAACCGAGGAAGATCATTTCCAGGCCTATTCCGAGGTGATTCGTGCCATGGGCGAGCGGTCTGTCGTGATCCGCACCGTGGACCTTGGAGCGGACAAGATGGGGCAGCTGCCTCGTACCGAGGAAGAGCATAATCCCTTTCTTGGTGTCCGCAGTATCCGTCTTTCGCTTCGCAACCTGGATCTCTTCCGTGTTCAGCTGCGCGCCATTGCCCGCGCCAGTGCACTGGGGAATGTGAAAGTCATGTTCCCGCTGATCGCCACGCTCGAGGAAATACGGCAGGCCAAGATGGTCCTGGCCGATACACTCGAGGATGTGCGTGACGATGGAATCGCCTGCGCCGATTCGATCCCCGTGGGGATGATGGTGGAAGTGCCGTCGGCCGTGATGATGATCGACAAGCTGGTCCGGGAAGTAGATTTTATTAGTATTGGAACCAATGACCTGATCCAGTATGCCCTGGCGGTCGATCGTAGCAACAAGGATATTGCTTCTCTTTACAGGGCAAGCGATCCAGCTGTTTTGCGTTTAATTGACGTCACTCTGCGAGCCGCTCGCGAGGCCGACGTAACCGCCACCCTCTGTGGTGAAATGAGTAGTAGCCCGGCTTACACCCTGCTGCTGCTTGGCCTTGGTCTGCGCTCGATGAGTGTTGCTCCAAGTGCCTTACCGGAAATCAAACAAATCTGTCGGCAGGTCTCACTGGAACAGTGCGAGACCATCGCTCAGAGGGCGATGGAAATGGACTCGGCCAGGGAAATCGATGCCTATCTTCAGGAACAACTCAGAAAAGTTGCACCGGAACTGGTG
>JAPYUD010000452.1:0-3388 GCA_029936215.1 Pirellulaceae bacterium
AGGATGGACCGTAGGATGCAAGACCGGATTTTGAAATGCTGGCTTCCAGTTGCCATGCTGCTGGTCCTTTTCCTGCTCATGGGAGCCAGGGAGAGTGATCCTGTCCTCGCGCGTGTCCAGCAGATGAACGACCAGCAGAAACGACAGTTGCTGGAAAAGAAAAAACTCTTTGAGGGTCTCGAGGAAACGGAACAGCAGCATTTGCGTGAATTGCACAAGCAGTTACACGATGCCCCGGATCACGATGCCCTGGTGGATGTGATGAAGCAATACTCGCAGTGGATCCGGAGCCTTCCCAATGGCCAGCGGGTTGGCTTGCTGAGCATGCCGGTGGCGGAGCGAGTCGAGGCAATCAAGCAAATCCAGCTTGATCAGCAGGAACGCCAGTTGCGTGAATTGTCGGGTAGCCAGCTGGGGTTGGAGGATTCAAGGGTCATTTCCCTCTGGCTCAATAAGCTGCTGGAGAAGCATGGAAAGGAAATAAAAGAGAGCGAAGAGAGAATGCTGTCGCAGATGAGCTCGACCCAGGCGCGCTGGATGAGTCGCATGCCGGGCTCACCACAAAAGGACAGGATCCTTGCAGCAAGCTTGATAAACCAGGTTTCCCGCTCCGAGAACCCATTCAGGACAACGATTCCTGTGCGCGAGGAGTTGGCGAAGCTGGTGGGGCAGTTGTCAGAGAGGAGCCAGGAGATCTACGAAGCCCTACAAGGGGAGGAATCACGCCGGCAGACACTGGCTCGCTGGACCTATGTCGCAGCCCTGCGTAGCCTACGGTTAGTGAGCGAAGAAGAACTGGTGCGATTCTACCTTGAGGACGTTTCTCCCGAGGATCGGGAGGATCTGGATCACTTTTCCGGGGACCGGTTCCGACGGGCCCTGAACGACTACTATCTTCGCGACAAGGGAATTCGCAGTCCCTTTGGCAGGCGTGCTGGGAACCAGCAGTGAGACCGGGTGGAGGAATTCCGGTCAATCAAGATCGCGTGCCATGATCAACGCTGGCAATGTGGTCGAAAGGTAATAGCGACGCGGGATGCTTAATTCAAGCAGTGCCTCGAGCGTTCCGTCGGGGGCCTGCTGGCTTTGAATCAGGGGAATAAAGTCGAGCAATCCCGCTGCTGTTTCGTAACGAACAACACGGATATTGTTTGGATCCAGGGACGTGTTTTTTTGCCGGGCCAGTTCGATGGCTCGTTGAATTGCATCCTCGATAAAACCGATCCTGTCAATGAGACCGTACTGGAGTGCCTTGGTGGCCGTGAAGACCTCACCGGTTGCCAGGTTTCTCCCCGAGGTGATATCAACGAGAGTATTCTCGTCGTTCTTTAATGCTGGTCGACCCGCCATCACGATCTGCTTGAATCGTTTGAAAGCATCATTCACATGATCCTGGAGGATCACACGATGCTCTTCCGGCATTGCCTGGGTCATGCTGAGAATCTGTTTGCGTTCGTGACTGACCACCGAGTCGTCCTTGATATCAAAACGAGCCATTAGTCCACTCAGGTCATAATGAGGGATAATCACCCCGATGGAGCCGGTGGTGGTGGTTGGTTCCGCGAAGATGCTATCCTCTTCCGATCCGACTGCCATCGACACGTAATAGCCTCCGCTGGCAGCAATTCCTCCCATGCTTACCACGATCGGCAGTTTCGTCTTTTCCTTTAGTTCCTTCAGGTGGTGGTAGATGTAGTCTGATCCGGTAACGGTTCCGCCGGGCGAATTCACTCGCAAGACGATTGCCACGATATTCGGGTCCCCTGCAATCCGGTCTATCTGACGCTTGGCATGGTTTCCACTTCCAATCACCCCCTCGATATCCAGGATGGCGACCTTGTCCCTGGCTGCCTGGGAGAGCGAGTGATAGTGTTCAATAATTCCGTTGCTCGTGTCGAAATACTCCCGAGTGGCTCGCTCTCTGCTGATTAGCATCAGCAGGCAGATGACAAATAGAAGCCAGCCGAGTCGTGACAGCGACCGCGACAGGTTTCCACGTGGAGCAGGCTGGATGATCACGGTTGGCGTTGCAGGGTTGTCCTGGTCCACGGGAGCCGGACCTTTTTCCAGAATCGGGCTTTCGTCCGGCCGGTTATCTTTTTCGTTATCGTTCAAGGGATGCCCTGTTCCTGGACCGTGGATCGGAAGTCCTGGTTTCATTCTAGATGGCATTGTTTGCCAAGACCAGTTCACGGTGGTGTTGCCCCAGATCCCGTTCTGCCAGTAAGCTATGCGGACTACTACTGGGCCAGCCCAGGTGACGGTTAACAGGTTGAGCAGCGGGAAGCAGTTCTTCCTGCTTTGGAGCCTGGAAAGAGAACTTGTTTTGTCAAGAGAGTGAACCGTGTTAATTGCCACCACAACGGAGTGTTTTAAACACCTTTCTTTTGATGAAGCGGTGCAGCGCATTTCCGACCTGGAATACACCTCTATTGAAATTGCCATCAAGCAAGACAGCCAGCACCTGACACCGGAACAGGTTGTCGACGACCTGGATGCAGCAGTCTTTCAGTGTCACAACCCTAACCGCCTTCACGTGGTGGCTTACTCGTTCCAGTCGTCTGCTAGCGAGGATGATTTTTTTCATCAGTTTGATGCCGTCTGTCGTCTTGCCAGGTTGACGCGTGTCGTCTCGGTAACGGTTGATTCCGGGGAACTGGGGATGCCCTTCAACGAGGAAGTTGAACGATTGAGGAAGCTGGTGGGGATTGCCAGCGCCCAGGGAGTGCAGGTCGGAATGCGCAGCCAGATAGGATGCCTGAGTGAGGATCCTGCAACGGTTGCCGTGCTCTGCGACAACGTGGAAGGCCTGGGCCTGACACTTGATCCAAGTCACTATGTCCATGGCCCACATGGTGGACGCGATATTGATGAGTTGATGAAGTATGTCTGCCATGTGCAACTTCGTGACAGCAGCAGGGAAGAAATGCAGGTCCCGGTAGGCCAGGGCGAAATTGACTACGGGCGACTGATGACACAGCTCTCTCTGATTGGCTACAGCCGGGTACTGAGTGTCCATATCATGGACCTTCCTTCCATCGATCACGTTGGCGAACTCAGGAAAATGCGCCTGCTGCTGGAAAGCATGCTCTAGAACATTCGTCGTGAGCGGCGATTTTTTCTCGCCCCGCTTCAACCCTCCTTCGGGCTGCGATAGGATGAAACCCTGTTGGCCAGGCCTGTTGACCTGGGCAGATGAGTTTCTCGCGCGGAGTCCTGACATGTATTGCTTGTCGTTGAATTGCCTCTCTCTCGCGCTGTTGGCTCTGCTGAACTGCCTTCCTGGTATTTCTACCCGGTTGGAAGCGGGGGAGGGTCAGCAAGCAATGCAGGTCGAAAGGTCCGATTTTGGTACTACCGCGGACGGAGAGCCTGTCGAGCTCTACAC
>JAPYUD010000453.1:0-3375 GCA_029936215.1 Pirellulaceae bacterium
GCATGGCCGGAGCTGGCGATGTTTGACTGTTATTCCTGCCACCATGATCTGAAGCTCCCCAGCTGGCGACAGGTTCGGGCCAACGAGGTGCATGGTTACAAGTTGCGGCCGGGCAGGCCTCAGCTTCTTTACTGGCCCACGACGCTGTTGCCACTCAGTGGACAGAAGCTTGATGGCGTGAATGTCTCGCTCCGGGAGGTCGGGATGGCACTCGATCGGCGTCCCTTTGGTGATCCTGTCGAGATTGGGCTGGCTGCCGGAAAGGTGATGGTGCAGGTTGACGACCTTCTCGAGTCCATCAAGGGTGTCTCGCTTGATGAGGGAGACGAGGTGGAGGCTCTTAAACGGCTCTGTGCCCTGGCCGAGTCGCCGACGGTTGACTATGAGTCGGCACGGCAGATCGGCTGGGCCTTTTCCGTCATTCTGCAGACGTATGAACCGTTGGCAAGTGATGTGGCCTTCAGAGAGCCGATCGAACAACTCGAGGTCCAGCTCAAACTGAATCTGCCCTGGGGCCAGGAGGGGAAGATCGAGGAGCAGTTGCACGCGGCACTGCAGGCGGTGAGTGATTATGAACCGGAAGAATTCCGGGGGATCATGAGAAAACTTGCATCGTTGCTGGGTAAGTAATCTCCATCCTAGTGGCCGCGGTTAATGATTCGTGGGCCTTCCGTCTTGTAAGCTCCCCTGCCGCCCTGGTCTTTACGGCCATTGAACCAGCCGAGCCAGATCTTCTTTCCGCCCATCAGCCCATGGAAGTCCCAGCCCCAGGTCCCCTGGATCTCGCTGCGGCCTTCACCTCGCCGGGCTGCCCCTCCCCCCAGGAATCCCCCGGAATAATGTCGCGATCCGCTGGGCCGGGCCCAGGGAGCGATGGAGGAGGCGTGGCCGCTGCGGAGTTCATGATTGACTGGCGGTTCTTCTGCTTCCAGGGAAACAGCTGGTATCACGGGGATGGTGACGAGTAAGAGAACATAAAACAGGTGTTTTTCAAGCATTGGGTGCCCTACGGAAGTTGAAATCTACTTGCTCTAACTACCAATCCTACCTGTCTTCCAGGTCCAGAGGGTATTCGGTGAATCGGACGAAAGCCTTGGTGTGAATTGGTTTTATCTTGCTGATCCGGATAACCGATAAAACCGTTAGGGTTTGACACTGGAGTTTTCTTGTTTGTCCTTCTGTGATGTCACATTTTATGATGCTCAAGGTCAGGATTGTCGCGCTGCTCAGTATATTTCTCCTGCTGGGTAGCTACCCAGCAGCATGGGCGGAAGGGCCGGTACGCGTACTGATCTCCGATAAGCCGGCTCCCACCAGTAAAGATCCACTCTCTCGTTACCTTCAGCAGTGGCGTTTGCAACATCGTGGCGAGGCCCCCTCGCATCCCTTGCCGCCGGATCCGAAGGGAACGGAATTGCTTTCCCAGACATCCAGAGAGGCACATGCCAAGAGTCATGGTTGCGTCGTTTGTCATCTCAATACAGGTGACATGCATACGACCGACACCGTCAACCTCGGTTGCACGGATTGCCATGGAGGAGAACCAAACGAAACAAGAGACAAGAACCGTGCACATGTGCTCCCTCGCTTTCCCGACGCCTGGCGTTCCTCGGCGAACCCGGTCCGGTCCTATACCCTGCTGAACCACGAATCCCCCGAGTTCATTCGCTTTGTCAATCCGGGCGATTTGCGAATTGCCCATGCGACCTGTGGGGCGTGTCATCCGAACGAAGTGTTGCAGGTCAAGAAGAGCATGATGACCCATGGTTGCATGCTCTGGGGGGCGGCTCTTTACAATAACGGGGCTTTCCCCACCAAGCATGCCCGTTTTGGGGAAAGTTACAGTATGAACGGGGTGCCGCAGAGGATTTTCACGGTGCCGCCACCAACCGACCATGAAATCACCCACAAGGGGGTACTCCCTTTCCTGGATCCCCTGCCCCGCTTTGAGGTTTCCCAGCCGGGCAATATCCTGCGTTACTTTGAGCGAGGTGGTCGGTTTCGTGCCGAGCTTGGTATTCCGGAGCGATTGGAAGAGCCGGGGCGACCCCGGGAGCGATTGAGTCTGCGAGGCCCGGGGACACAGAACCGGACGGACCCGGTGTTTATTGGCTTGCAGAAGACGCGGTTGATTGACCCGACCTTGAATTTCCTGGGGACGAACGATCATCCGGGAGACTACCGGTCCAGTGGATGTACGGCCTGCCATGTGGTCTATGCCAACGACCGGTCGGAAGTGCATTCAGGGCCCTATGCCCGTTTCGGGAACCGTGGATTGAGCTTTAGCGGAGATCCGACGATTCCACGGGATGAGCCGGGACACCCCATTACCCACAAGTTCACCGTGGGAATGCCGACCAGCCAGTGCATCGTCTGTCACGTCCATCCCGGTACCAACGTGCTCAATACCTACCTCGGTTTTATGTGGTGGGATAATGAAACCGACGGTGAGTTGATGTATCCAGAAAAACAGCGGGACCGGACTGCAGAGGAGGTGGTCCGGGGCTGGATGGCCAATCCGGAGGAGGCATCACAGCGAGGCAAGTGGTCCGATCCGGAGTTCCTCGACAATGTCACCGACCTGAACGACAAGCTGCAGCACACGCAATTTGCTGACTTCCATGGCCACGGCTGGGTTTTTCGTGCGGTTTTCAAGAAAGACCGCAAGGGAAACATGCTGGATCATGCAGGCAGGATCGTTACCAAGGACAACGCCGGGCTGCAGCGGGCAATGGTGCCTCCCACGTCCGAGGAACGGGTGCACGGCAAGAAGCGGGATGGGACGCCGGTGCACCTGATGGATATCCACCTGGAAAAGGGGATGCATTGTGTGGATTGCCACTTCACGATCGATAGTCATGGCAATACCAAGCTCTATGGGGAAGTGCGGGCGGCAATCGAGATTCGCTGTGTGGATTGTCACGGTTCGGCGACCGAGAGCGTGGTGGACCAGATCGCAGAGTCATTGAAAAATGGTCGCCAGGAAATGCCGACCACGGGTCCGGCTGCACCTCCTGGGGGTACGAACCTGCTGGGCAAGAGCACGCCTTTCGGGAAATCGCGATTTGAAGTAGTGGAGGGAGAATTAATCCAGCACTCGATGGTGGAAGAGGGACTTCGCTGGGTTGTCGTGCAGACCGCGGCCACGATGAATCCGGAAAGCAGGCACTATAACGTCAAGTCTCATATGGCCAAGACGGTGCGTTTTGATGACGACGGCAAGATGTCCTGGGGGGGGGATGCGAGTGATCCGCGCTGTGCTCACCAGGGCAGCTCGATGAGTTGTATCGCCTGCCACTCCTCCTGGAACCCGAGTTGCTTTGGCTGTCATCTGACACAGCGGGCTAACGTCAAGGCGGCCGACCTGCACAATGA
>JAPYUD010000454.1:0-3370 GCA_029936215.1 Pirellulaceae bacterium
AGTCCCAGCTGCGAGTGGTCGACGCCGAGGACCGTTTCCTGGCTGCCCTGGAGGACGTTACCGACCCCCAGGAAAAACGAAAGATCATCGGCCGCGAGTTCATCGATTGTTTCAGCGATGAAGCCGAGCAGTTCCAGGGCGTGAATTTCCTGGCCCAGGGGACGCTTTACCCGGACGTGATCGAAAGCGGGGCAGCAAAGGATGGTCCGGCTGCCACGATCAAGCTGCATCACAACGTGGGCGGGCTCCCCGAGAAACTCGGATTTCAACTGGTGGAACCCCTGCGAGACCTGTTCAAGGACGAGGTTCGCCGCCTGGGCCTGGAACTGGGGCTCCCGGAGGAACTTATCTGGCGGCATCCCTTCCCCGGCCCGGGCCTGGCAGTCCGTTGCCTGGGACCGATCAGTCGCCCTCGACTCGAAATCCTCCGCGAGGCCGACCAGATCGTGGTTGAGGAGATCAAGGACGCCGGACTCTACAAGGAAACCGCCCAGGCTTTTGCTGTCCTGTTGCCGGTCCAGAGCGTGGGAGTCATGGGGGATAACAGGACTTACGAGGATGCGATTGCCATTCGCTGTGTCGACAGTGATGATTTCATGACTGCCGACTGGACACACCTTCCCTATGAACTGCTGGCACGGATGTCGACTCGTATTATCAACGAGGTGAAGGGCGTCAACCGGGTCTGTTACGACATCAGCAGTAAGCCACCGGCAACGATTGAATGGGAATAGCAGGTCGCAACTAAGATCACCTGCCGCTGGAAAGCTCTCCTTCCTGCCGGCGAATGTCCCAACAGATGAGCCAGAGAAAGCTACCCAATGGGAAAACAGTACATCTACACGATTGCCAACCTGACCCGCAAGCATGGTCCGCGGACGGTGCTGGAGAATATCTGGCTGGCCTTTTATCCCGGTGCCAAGATCGGGGTGCTGGGACGAAACGGGTCTGGCAAGAGCACGCTGCTGCGGATCATGGCCGGGCTCGACAGCGAATTCGAGGGAGAGGCGACACTCAGTGCTGGCTACAGTTGCGGCTACCTGCCCCAGGAACCCGAGCTGGACAGGGAGAAAGATGTCTGGGGAAATGTCGAGCAGGCCGTTGCCGGGCGACGAGCCATGCTCGATCGCTTTAACGAGATCAGTAGCCAGTTGGCCGAGCCGATGGACGACGACCAGATGCAGAAGCTCTGTGACGAGATGGCCCGCCTACAGGACCAGATCGATGTGAGCGGCACCTGGGAACTGGACCGGGAAATCGAGATCGCTTTTGACGTCATGAACCTGCCGCCGCGGGATGCGGAGGTCAGTACGCTCTCGGGTGGAGAAGCCCGCCGCGTGGCACTCTGCAAGCTCCTGCTGGAATGTCCCGACCTGTTGCTGCTGGACGAGCCGACCAACCACCTTGATGCGGACGCCGTCTCCTGGCTGGAACGGCACCTCGCCCAGTATCACGGGACGATCGTGGCAGTCACGCACGATCGCTATTTCCTGGACAACGTCGCCGGCTGGATCCTGGAATTGGATCGTGGCAAAGGACACCCCTTCGAGGGCAATTACTCTTCCTGGCTGGAACAGAAACATGCCAGGCTGGAGCAGGAGGAGAAGTCGAACCTGGCCCGCCAGCGGACGATCGAGAGAGAACTGGAATGGGTGCGAATGGCTCCCCAGGCTCGCCAGTCAAAGAACAAGGCCCGCTTGAAGGCTTACGACCGGATGGTGGCCGAGGGCTACCAGGAACAGCTGGATGAATTCGAAATCCAGATTCCCCCGGGTCCGCATCTCGGAGACCTGGTGGTCCAGGCCGATGGTATCCGGAAAGCATTTGACGACAATGTCCTGATCGAGGACCTCTCCTTCCGGCTCCCTCCCGGGGGAATCGTTGCCGTGATCGGGCCCAACGGGGCAGGCAAGACGACGCTCTTTGACATGATGACCGGCCAGCAGGAACCCGATGCCGGGGAGCTAAATGTGGGCCCGACCGTGGAGTTTGCTTACATCGACCAGTCACGCGATGCGCTGGTCGCGGAAAAGACCGTTTACGAGGAGATTTCTGCTGGCCACGAGACGCTCCCGATGGGAGGCCGAACCATCAATGCCCGGGCATACGTCTCCCGTTTCAACTTCCGTGGCCCCGACCAGGAAAAGAAAGTCGGGGATCTTTCCGGGGGAGAACGAAACCGTGTGCACCTGGCCAAGTTACTGAGGCGAGGTTCCAACGTGCTGCTGCTGGATGAGCCGACCAATGACCTGGATGTCGATACCCTGCGGGCACTGGAAGAAGCGATTATCAATTATGCTGGCTGCGTTGTGGTGACCAGCCATGACCGCTGGTTCCTGGACCGGATTGCCACCCACGTGATGGCCTTTGAAGGGAATGGCTATGTTCACTGGTGCGAGGGGAATTACGCGGCCTATCAACAGCAGCGCCGGGAACGACTCGGCATCGATGAAGACCAGCCCATGCGATTCCGCTACAAGAAGTTGAAATAAACAAACCTCACTGGCCGCGCGGCTTGACCATCCGGCGGGGATGGGTTAACAAAAACACTGTTCTGAACGATTTTGCCAAGACAAGAGGAGACATGACGTGACGATTCTGCGTGTCGGTGCAACCCCCAAGTACGCCTCAAAATGGGACCAGGTATTTGGGAATGGAAAGAAGAAAAAAAGTTCTTCCTCGACCAAGGCGAGCGCCAAGAAAAAGAAAAAGAGTCAAAAGTCCAAAAAGTGATCAGGCAGGCGCATCCCGCTTGAGTTTACAGGGAGGGAAATCATGAAAGTGCATCTCCGCTACTGCTCCGCTTGAAACTACGAGCCTCGGGCGGTCAGTCTGACCGCCAGGATCCTCGGTGAATACAAGCAACAGATTTCCAGCATGGAACTGGAACCGGCATCGGGTGGCTGCTATGAAGTCACCGTCGATGGTGAACTGATCTATTCCAAGCTCGATACGGGTGAGTTCCCCGAGGACGATGCCATCGTGGCAGAAGTTGGAAGCCGGTTGGGCTAGCTTCCCTGGCTGGCGCGGGAGAGGAATTCCCCCGTGCGAGTGTCGACCTTGATTCGCTCGCCAAGTCGCAGGTACTCCGGAACCTGGACGATCAAACCCGTTTCCAGCGTGGCAGGCTTGGTCCGCCCGGTCGCCGAGTTCCCCTTGACCCCAGGATCGCACTCGCTGATTGTCAATTCCACGGTCGACGGAACCTGGACGCCGACACACTCCTCGTTGTAGATCAACCCGAGGATCCCCTCGAGTGACTCGGTCACGTATTGCATCTGCTCGACAACGAGTTCACGTTCCAGGGAGTACTGGCTGTAGTCCTGCTGGTCCATCAGGTGGAGATGGGTGGCATCGGAATACATGATCG
>JAPYUD010000455.1:0-3369 GCA_029936215.1 Pirellulaceae bacterium
CCCCAGGTCGAACTGGATGGCAGGAATATCCTGCCGCTGATTAACGACCCCGACATGGCAACCCCCCACAAGCAGTTCTTCTTCCAGTGGCAACAGAACTGGGCGGTCCGGGAGGGAGACTGGAAGCTGATTCGCAAGGGAGGCCGGCAGGCCAATTCTCCGGAGATCTTCTCGCTCCATCAGCTGACGGGAGAATCACCCGAGGCCACCGACCATGCAGGCGACCACCCTGAGATTGTCAAGCATCTGCAGCAACTCTACAGCGAATGGGCTGCTGATGTCTTTTCAGGAAAATAGGTAGACAGGGATAACCATGAAGTTCCGGAACATTCACGCGCTAACAATCCTCACGATCCTCCTCCTTTCTCCCTTTGTACAGGCGGAGGACACGATCGTCACGATCGAGGTCCAGGCGGGTGATCACCTTCGGCAACACACCCCGGTCTTCCTGCAGCTCCCCTCCGAAGTGGCTGATGACCGCCGGCTGGTGATGCAGCGCGTCGAAGATGGAAAGCGAGTTGGTATCCAGAAAATTGCTGGTGACCGACCGATGATCACCTGGATGATCGAAAAACCGCTTACGGTTGGCCTCTCTCGCACATACAGGTTGCTGGCCGTGGACCGGGTGATCGACCGGGTCCCCACGATGGTCACGGTCAAGCAGGATGATCGGCGACTGGTTGTCAGCGTTCTTGGCGAACCGGTCCTCGCCTACAACCATGCGGTCATTGAATCTCCGCAGGGGATCGACCCGGTCTATCGTCGCAGCGGCTATATTCATCCCATCTACAATCCGGGCGGACAGAGCGTGACCGGCGACTTTCCACCTGACCACGCCCACCAGCACGCGCTTTTCCTGGCCTGGGTGAATACGACTTTTGGTGACCACTCACCCGACTTCTGGAACCAGGCCGGCAAGACGGCCCGGATTCAACACAACAAGATTGTTGGTAAACCGATCTCCGGATCTGTCTTTGGTGGTTTCCAGGTCCAGCTGCAGCATACCGATATCACGGACCCGAAATTCCCCACACCGGTGCTGCTGGAAAACTGGTCTGTCCGTGTTTACCGGGTCAAGGAGTTCTTCCTGTTCGACCTGGAATCTCGACAGCGCTGCGCGGGAAAAGTTCCACTGACCATTAACCAGCACTATTACGGAAGCCTGGCACTACGGGGAAGTCACCAGTGGTTCGACGAACAGAATGCAGCGGCCCTGAAACAATTAACTGGAAGTAATCCAACAGCTGAACAGCTTGCAGCAGCACCCCTATTACGGGATTACCTGACCAGCGAGGGAAAGACCTGGCACGACGGGAACCAGACACCGGCTCGCTGGATCGACATGCATGGAGAGATCGACGGCGAACCCAGCGGGATCACGGTGATGGGGCACCCGGGAAACTTTAATGCTCCCCAGAAGGTCCGGCTGCACCCGACCAAGCCATATTTCTGTTTTGCTCCCATGGCGGACAAGGGGTTTCAAATTATTCCTGGCGAGAATTACATCTCCCGCTTCCGGTTTTTTGTTCATAATGGAGTTGCCTCGGCGACCATCTCCGAGCGTCTCTGGAACGACTATGTGCACCCACCAACCGTGTTAGTAACGAGTATCAAGGACAAATAACAGCGGTGCCCTCCATGCTCCTTTTTCGGCTTCTTTCCCGCATCTGCCTGCCGGTGATCCTGCTCGCCGTCAGTGGTGGGATTTATGCCGAGAATAAACAGCCGCTCCCCTGGTCCTTCCAGAAACCGGAAAGGCCCGCCGTCCCCTCCGCTGACGAGCTCAAGCATGGCCCGGCACGCTATCGGAATCCGATCGATGCATTTGTGCTGGCGGAACTGGAAGAACAGGACCTGGATCCTGCTCCCGAGGCAGATCGGCACGTGCTCGTCCGCCGTGCTTACTTTGACCTCCTGGGGCTGCCCCCAACGGTGGAACAGGTCACGGCGTTTGTCGAAAACGATGCGGACGATGCATGGAAAACACTCATTGATGAACTGCTCAAATCCCCGCACTATGGCGAGCGATGGGGCCGTCACTGGCTCGACGTGGCCCGCTATGCCGACAGCGGGGGCTACGAAACCGACATCTATTACCGTCTTGCTTGGCGGTACCGGGACTACGTCGTCAAGTCCTTCAATGACGACAAGCCCTACAACATCTTTGTCCAGGAACAGATTGCCGGGGACGAGATCTGGCCGGACAACCTGGACCTGGATCCCAAGCGTGTTTACCAGCTCTCAGATGAAAAACGACGCCACCTGGAAGCGCGGATTGGTACCGGTTTTTACACGCTCGGGCCGCTGGTCCACGAGTCGGGACTGGACGCCCGGCGGCTTCGCCACGAAACACTGACCGACTGGATCGACACCACCGGGGCAGCCTTCCTGGGACTCACGGTCGGTTGTGCCCGCTGTCACGATCACAAGTTCGATCCGCTCAGCCAGCAGGACTACTATGACCTGCAGGCTATTTTTGCCGGCAGCAGGCAAGTGGAACTCCCGCTGCTGACTGCCATGGAGATCAACGACTGGCGCCAGTTTTATCCGCGCGTCGTGGCTGTCAACGAAGCCCGCACTGCTTACAAGCTATTCCAGGCTCGCACCGGCGGAAGAGCCCTGACGGCAGAGGAGGAGAAGGAGAAGCTGCAACTGCTCGTGGCAATTGCTGAAGCCGTCCTGCAGCTTCCTGAAAAAGCAGGTTCTGTTCCGAATTCTCCCTTTGACAGCCTGATGGGAATTCCCGCTGCAGCGGTGCTGGACCATCAGCGGAGGGAACTGGTCCCGACGATTTTCATGCTCGAGCGAGGCGAGCTCTCCAGACCGACTTCCCGGGCGAATGCTGCTTTACCAGCCACTCTCGCCGTGGCAACCGGGATCAAGAGGGAAATTGACGGTCCATTCGGCAGTCGCAAGCAGTTTGCCCTCTGGTTAACCCGGCCGGATCATCCACTCACCGCGAGGGTGATGGTCAACCGTCTCTGGCAATGGCATTTTGGACGAGGCATCGTGGCCACCCCCAGTGATTTCGGAGCGATGGGTACACGCCCCACGCACCCCGACTTACTTGACTGGCTGGCAACTGAGTTTGTCGAGCAGAAATGGAGCATCAAGCAGATGCACCGGCTGATCATGAACTCCAGCACCTACCGCCTGGCGAGCAACTTCGCCACTCCCACCCACCTGGAAAAAGACCCTACCAACCGTTATCTCTGGCGAATGAACCGCCGCCGTCTGGAAGCAGAAGCGATCTGGGATGCCGTTCATGCCACCGCCGGAACGCTTAACCTTCAAACCGGTGGCCGCCCGGTGGTTCCGCCACTGGCAGAGGACGAGATTGCCGCCTTGCGAGAGCGCTGGCACTGGCCG
>JAPYUD010000456.1:0-3369 GCA_029936215.1 Pirellulaceae bacterium
GTCCATGAGCGTCATTCAGCACGGACTCATCCGCATCCACCACCAGTACCCGCTTCTCCACCAGCTGGGGACGGTGCTGCACCTGCACTCCCTCGGGCAACGCCTCGGCAGGAGTCATCGTCCGACCAACCTTCTGGATCACCTGCTTGATATCGCGGGCATTGCGGAGGATCTTCTGAAGCCGCTCGACAACCGCCGGTTCATGCCCGATATAACGTTCCAGCACGAACACGGCAGCGTTGAGAATATGATCGATCGGCAGTGCCACGGCCCCATGAATTGCCTCCACGCTCTCCTGGGCTGCAGTCGCTTTTTGCACAACGAGCAATTCGAGCGTGTGCAGCGCCATCGCCACATCGCGGGCAAACAGTTCCAGGAACTGCCGATCACTTTCATCAAAGGCCCGGGGTTCTGGGCTTTCCACATCGAAGGTCCCAATGACCTGGTCATGAAAGAGCAGGGGCACGGTAAGTGAGCTTTGCGCATCCTTGAAGGAAGGCAGGTAGAGCGGATCGTCCTGGGTGTTTTCACAGAGGTAACTCTCCCCGGTGGCCGCAACGAAACCGGTCACCCCGTTATCCTTCATGTCCGCATAAAGCGCCCGTTCGGCAGCGGCTTTTTCAATCCCGGCTGAGAGCAATGGTGCCAGGGTACCACTCTTCTGGTCCAGCAACCGGATTTCAACGTAGTCATAATTCAGGACATGTTGTGTGTAATGCCGGATGTTTTCCTTGAGCAGCTGGATCCGGTCCTCCACCGGCATCTGGAAAACTTCCTCGTTGGTCAGGTCGACAAGACCACTCCCCGCGTGGTGGATGGCCGAGAGTTTCTGCTGTTGCTGCTGCTGCTCCGTCACATCACTGACAGAGACCACCAGGTGACTGATTTTTCCGTCCTCGGAACTCAAAGGGGCTGCATGCAGCTGGAAATACTGGCCCTCGTCCACCTGCAGGATAGACTGGCAAGGCCGGCCCGACTCCCAGGCGGTATGGCAGGGACAGTAATCCGGTCCCAGGATCTCAGGATTTCCAAGACAGCGGTAGATATTTTCCGCCTGCGGTTCTTCGATCACGGTCCAGTGCTGAAACCGCTTGTTGGCCCAGACAATATTCTTCTCCTCATTCAGCAGCACCACCCCATCGGGCATCCCGCGGAGGATCTGATCGGCCTGCAACAGTCCGCCCAGCGACTTCATCGATCCGTCAACATCGGGGAGGGAAAAGAGACCCGAGAATTCACCGGAGCCGAGAGCATCGACTGCCTGCTCACTGGTCGCCACCTGGACAACCTGGCAGACAGCCTCCAGCAGATCCACAACTTCACGCTGTGGATGATCGGCACTCCCAACCAACAGGATCCTGGGTTTCTCTGCCAACTCTTACACTCCTTTAGGACTCCCCTCGGCAACACCAAGCCGGTCAAAGAGTCGTGGGGGGATTATAGGATTGCGATGGAAAACATATCAACCGCACAAATGGCCAGTTTTTTCTCTGTCCGAATAATCGCCGCAACCGTCACCGGTATCCGTAAACCATATCGACGATACCGCTGGCAGCTGGCACCAGTCGAAGACGCTGGCAGGTCGATATCAACAACAGGGCCGACTTTCTTCCCGGGAGCCTAATCATGTGGCGTGCTTTCCTGCTCGCAATCGGTGTCATCATGCTGGTACTTGGAATCGAGTGCTTCATGCTGGACCATGTTCGACTTCGACCTTCGGCGATCGAGCCTTCGTCCAGCCAGCCGGCATCCATCGTCGGGCCGGTATGGGCTCCTCCAGGCTGGGCACGTTACCTGCTGCTACTCGGCGGCTCGGTGGTGGTACTCGGTTCCTGGCGCGTCGCCTCCCCAGGCGACCAACCCCGGGACTCTCTCACCGAGGATTCCTCGCAGCGTGCAACGTCCGCCAATTCCCTCGTGGCCCTGCTCGATGAAGAACTCGAACCAACCGGCCAGATGTCTTCTGATGACAGTGGTTTTTTTGATTTCGACGAAGAGGACTTCTTCGACGAGGATGAATAGCTGAAAATCGACTAGACTGAAAGTCGTCAACCACCTGCTTCGCTTTTCGACTCCCGGTAACCGATGAATCGAATCCACTGGATCCTGCTCATTCTGCTGGTGGCAGCCCTGGCACTTCTGTGGATGGGCCGCCAGGAAAGTTCGTCGCCAGAGGACTGGGCCTCCCGAATCCAGGACTCCCTGGCAATCGAAGATTTTGATCAGGCAATTCGACTGGGAACATCCGGCCTGGAAGAATATCCCCGGTCTCCCGAGCTCAGCTGGTTGACCAGCAATGCCTGTTACCGGTCCGGGAAGTTCGATCAGGCGCTGACACTTTTAACTCCGCTGCTTGACCAGCCCGGCCCGGACCAGCAGCGGATCCTGTTTGCCGCCTGTGAACTGGAAATCCAGCTTGCACGGGGCGATGACGCCGAGCGGCACCTGAAACAGTTAATCAAGCTGGCCCCGGAATTCCAGCTTGCCCAGCAGCGAATGGCCTACCTGTTGACCATCCAGGGGCGCAGCCAGGAAGCGGTTCCTTTCCGGATGAAGTCACTACAATCTGGCCAGTTCACGATCACCGACCTGCTCTTTCTGGGAAATCCCCAGGCGATTGCGATCATGCCGGAACTGGAGCAGTTTCGCAGCGCGAACCCGGGCCACCCCACGATCCTGCTGGCCAACGCCCGCATTTCCATTCGCGAGGACCGGCTGGAGGAAGCTCGTGGCCTGCTCCGCAATGCGATCGCCGGGAACCCTGAACTGGTCGAGGCGCAAGCCTGGCTGGGGATGCTGTTGCTTGAGTTGCCAGACAAGCAGCCGTTTATTGACTGGTACCAGGCCCTGCCTGTGAGTCTCCAGGATCATGCCGGCATGTGGGTCGTGCGAGGACTCTGGAGCCAGGACCAGGACCAGCCGCGTGCTGCTGCCCGCTGTTTCTGGGAAGCACTCAAGCATGATCCCAATCACCAGGTTGCCTGTTACCAGCTGGCGACCGCCCTCTCGCTTGTCGGCCAGCAGGAGCTTGCCCTGCGCATCCAGGACCGTGCCCGGCGGCTCCAGGAGCTGGAGATGACAGTAACCCAGCTCAACAGCAAGAACAACGACCGCCAGTTACTCGGGGAGATTGCCCAGCTGACCGAGAAACTGGGAAGGTACTGGGAAGCCTATGGTTGGCACAGCATGCTCCAGGCCCAGCAGCCAAACTCGCCTGTCTCCACCACCGCGATCAACCGGCTCAGGCAACATCTCACACCGTCGGCTCCCCTGGTGGCCGCCGAGCTGGATCCTGCACGCATTGTCGACCTTGCAAGCTACCCGCTGCCGGAAATGCAGCAGGCCATTCTGCCCAGGCAGACACCGGTC
>JAPYUD010000457.1:0-3368 GCA_029936215.1 Pirellulaceae bacterium
ACGATCGTCAAGTCGATGCACACCGAGCAGTTTAACCATGCCCCGGCCCAGTTGCTGCTCTATACCGGTTCCCCACGATCGGGTCGCCCCTCGGTTGGGTCCTGGGTGACTTATGGCCTGGGCTCAGAGAACGAGGACCTGCCCGGCTTCGTGGTGCTGATCTCCGGGGGCGTCAGCCCCAGTGGTGGCAAGGATACCTGGGGAAGTGGATTCCTCCCCTCGGTCTTCCAGGGAGTGCAGTGTCGAAGCAAGGGAGACCCGGTACTTTACGTTAACAACCCCAAGGGGATGGATCGCAAGCTGCGGAGGGCCAGCCTTGACGCGCTTCGTGACCTGAACCAGCTGCAAGCCGATCAACTGGGGAGCCCCGAGACGCTCACCCGGATTGCCCAGTACGAGCTTGCTTTCCGCATGCAGACGTCGGTGCCAGGCGTGATGGATATCAGCCAGGAGAGTGAGCAGACGCTCGAGGCCTATGGGGCCAAGCCCGGCGAATCAAGTTTTGGCAATAACTGCCTGCTGGCCCGGCGACTGGCCGAGAACGGCGTTCGCTATATCCAGCTGTTTGACTGGGGCTGGGATTTCCACGGCACGAACAAGAGCCGGGGGATTCGCGGGGGGCTGACCGATCGCTGCAAGCCGATGGACCGGGCCGTCTCCACGCTGATTACCGATCTGAAGCAGCGAGGGATGCTCGACGAGACGCTGGTCATCTGCAGCGGCGAGTTTGGCCGTACTCCTTTCCGCGAGGGACGGACTGCCAAGAGTGACGTGCTGGGGCGAGATCACTTCCCCGACTGCTACTCGCTCTTCATGGCGGGGGGCGGAATGAAGCCGGGACTGAGTTACGGGGCCTCCGATGAGCTTGGCTTCCGCCCGGCGGAAAACAAGGTGCATGTCCATGACCTGCAGGCCACGATCCTGCACACGCTTGGATTTAACCACGAGCGGCTGACGCACCGTTTCCAGGGCCGTGACTACCGGCTCACCGACGTGTTCGGCACGGTGGTCAAGGGACTGCTGGCCTGAGGCCGACGAGGGGACCATGGAATCGATTCGCATTGCCGCGGTGAGTATCAACAGCCCGCTGGGGGATGTCGGCGGGGTGCTCGATGGCCTGGACAGCTGGACTCGCAAGGCGGTGGACGACGGGGCCGAGCTGGTTGTTTTCCCGGAACTGCAGATTCACGGTCACTGTACCCCCAATACCTGGGATCTGGCCGAGGCGGTGCCGGACGGGGAGAGTACGAGGCGGGTGGAGCAGATTGCCAGTACGTACGGTGTTTTTATCTCGGTCGGGCTGAGCGAGAAAGAAAACGATATTGTCTTTAATACCCAGATGCTGATCGGGCCGGACGGTTATATCGGCAAGCAGCGCAAGATCCACTGCTCGCGCGACGAGGTGCTGTTTTACAAGGGGGGACTGGACCTGCCGGTTTTTGATATTGGCAAGTGCAAGCTGGCCTCGATCATCTGTTACGACAACCAGTTTCCCGAGCTGGCACGGATCCTGGCGCTCAAGGGTGCCGACCTGCTGCTGATGCCACACGCGGCGCGCGTCAAGATGTGGGACGATACGCCCGAGTCGATGGCAGCGGCCCGGCAGCACACGCACGATTACTTTATCTCCTGCTATGCCATGCGGGCGCGGGAGAACGCCTGTTTTGCGGTGCTGGCCAACCAGGCCGGCCGGGCCGGCTATGTCGATACCTATCCCGAGGATTCACCCAACCAGCCGCATCACTGCGGAGGCGCGATTGTTTTTGCACCGGATGGGGAGGTGATTGCCTGTTCGCAGCGAGACGAGATCCGGGACGAGATGGTGGTCACCACGCTCGAGAAGTCGCGGCTGGATGCGGAACGGGCGCTGCCGAATTACACGCTCCGCACGCGACGGCCCGAGCTCTACCAGGAATTGGTCAAAGAGCAGGTGAAGAGCTAGAGCGGGTTCGTTGCAAACACGGCAGGGGACTCCCATAATGTGATCGCACTTGGCAGCTCAAAAATACCAGTCCGTGGGCGGCGGATCGACAGCAGCTGGAGAATCACGCGATGGCTGAACAGAGCAGTGGTAGCCCGGCGGGCCAGCCAGAAATCAGGAGTATCCTTCGTGATCTACAGAAGTACGGCTATCCTCAGACGACCCGTGAGGTGCTGGAGAAGATGGATGCCCAGCTTGAGCGTGAGCTGGAAGAGCTGCGGCAACAAGCGAGTCAGTTAAAAGACGAGGTTGAGGCAGCGTTGGCGGCCGGGGACGCTTATGTCTTTGACATGCTCAAGGATCGTCTGCGGCGCCTGCGTGGGGCAATCGAACGCCGTACGCTCAAGCGGGATCGAATTTTCAATTCCCTGCAGCAGGATCACATGATGGCCGGCATGGCCCGGCTGCTGGGGAGCCGCTTGCGAGTGGCAGTCCTTGAGGGCTTTGTTTTTATGCTGATCGTCCTGGTCCTGGGACTGTTGGCCTATGACTTTTCCACGCCCCACCAGTGGGGAGAGTTCACGCTTGCTGATGGAACAATCCTCCAGGTTGCGAACCCGGAAAGTGAAGACGAAGCGTGGAAGTTTGTCACCAGGTTAAATCCCTCGCTGGATCGACCGCAGGTAAGTGCTTACCAGCAGATTGCTGCAAGACCCAAATGGCTTACATCGAATAGCATTTTCTGGATCGACGCCTTTTGCTGCCTGATCTTCCTGGTCGAGTTTTTCCTGCGTCGCAGTTGTGCGGACTCCAGGAGCTGGTTCTGGCGGAAACACTGGCTTGATTTTTTTACCTCGATTCCCGTACCGGGGGAGGCCCAGTTGGCACGTTTTGGACGCGTGGCCCGGGTGGCGAGGTTTGCCAGGGCGTTACGGTTCAGCCGTGTCCTGCGGGCCTTGCGTGTGGTCCTTTTGCTCTGGCGGGGGATGGACAAGCTGCAGGACACGATGGATGTGAAGCTGATGAAGCGGTCGCTCAAGTGGGGAGTCGGTGTGATGTTGGTGGGTGGGCTGCTGGTCTACTTTATCGAGTCGCGCCTGGCCGAGGATGGCAATGACGTGCGGACGCTGGGCGGTGGGTTGTGGTGGAGTTTTACCACGGTAGTGACCGGCGGATTTGGTGATATTCACAACCCGGTCTCTGGGCTGGGACGGCTGCTGACGATCATCCTGGTGATTACCGGCATGATCCTGGTGGGGGTGTTTACCGCCACGCTGACCTCGCTTTACGTGGGGGAGGAATCGGAAGAGATCCAGCAGCACCAGGAAGAAATGAACGAGCGGATCGAGCAGATGGAGCAGGCGGTGCGTGAGTTGTCCGGGCGACGGTCGGCGGGAGAGAAGTAGACCGCCTCTTGTCCATCCGGCGGGAAGGTACGCCTGGTCCT